>NZ_CAWMYC010000109.1:0-85213 GCF_963872035.1 Scytonema sp. HK-05 | reverse complement strand
TGCAAGCCCCTGCCTTATAGGCATGGGGTTGACACTCAACTGTTAGGTCGTTGACTTCTCCACCACATCACGCACCAATTGCGCCAATTTTTCGGCGCTATCAGGAACAGCGATCGCCAAAGCCTTTTCCCCCATTTTTCGCAACTCTTCTGGATTTTGCAACAACTCCAAAACCTTATTTTGCAATACCTCAGCTGTCAACTCCGACTGTTTAAAGGCGATCGCTGCACCGACTGAGGTGAAAACTTCTGCATTATAAGTCTGATGGTCTTCTGCGGCAAACGGGTAAGGAATCAAAATTGCTGGTGTTCCGCACACTGCCATTTCCGTTAAACTACCGGCTCCAGAACGAGTAATTGCCAGATTCGCCCGTCGCAGTAACGCAGCCATATTCTCATAAAATTGTAAATTAATATACTGCGCATCTTTCAGAGTGTCAGCCTCTGGATCTTTATCACCTGTCAGATGCACAACCCAAGCACCAGCATCAAACCAAGCATTGGCACACTGGCGCACCAGCTTATTGATAGCAACCGCTCCTTGGCTACCACCAAAGACAACGATTAAGGGAACGCCCTCAGGAATAGGTAGATCCAAGGATGCTTCAATTCCTTCTTCTAGGAATTGAGAACGTACCGGAGTACTGGTGTAAATTGTTTTGACGCGGGGCAAATACCCAGAAGCCACTTCAAAACCCACCGCCACCGCATTACACCAAGGTCCGAAAAAGCGAGTGACTTTACCAGGTAAGGCGTTGGCTTCGTGGAGAATGACAGGTAAACCCAAGGAACGCGCTGCAATCACAGCAGGTGCGGCGATGTAACCTCCTGTGGTGAACACTCCTTGAAATTTTCCTTCTTGTAAAATTTTCCTGACTTTTAGAATTGAACCAATAAGTTTTACCAAAATGCGAAGAGACGAAATTCCAAAACCTTGCTGAAAACCTTCAACTGCAATAGTATTCAATCGATACTGCTTAGGAACAAGCTGAGTTTCTAATCGATTGGGGACACCAAGCCATTCGATTTCATAATCGCTTAAGTGTTCAGCTAGTGCGATCGCCGGAAACACGTGTCCGCCAGTCCCACTAGCAGCTATCAGTAACCTTATAGGAGCGTGTACCATCTACTCTCCACCCTGTTAGCGCTTAGTTTAACGTGAACTACCTACACTCAGCCGAAGGCGAGTGTAGGCTTCTGGCACATTTTAATGTTTCCAGAACTTCCTTCAAGGTACTATTAGTAGTTGAAGCAGTTACTACTGGATTCCCTTTACGGCGTTTTATCGTTGGGAACAGACCGCGACCTACGCGTTTTAAATTGATTGCAGCATTGAGATCACGGTCAATCAAAAGCGAGAGTTCTGCATCCCAATATGAGCGGATATCGCAATCAATGAAGATAAACTCGTCACGATATGCCAGTAATTGAGATCTGTATTGCGGACTACAAGCAATCGTCCTAGCCCCAGCTTTTACGGCTATGTATTCTAGGACTGTGAAAAATTGTCCGAACGCGGCATCATTCCAGGATTTGTTCAACCCGGATTTTGCTGATTGTCCGTTTGGTAGATATTTGCCATGTTCATCCTGCTTTACCTGATTGCGCTTTGATAAAGCTTTAAGGTTCAAATCCTCATGAATAAAAACTTTCTTGCCAGTTCGTACCAATGCATGAGCAGTCTTGAATGCATGGTCACGACGAGAACGAGCAATACGTTGATGAACTCTTGCCTCGCGTTTTGCCAGTTTGCGACGTGACCGACTACCTTTGTTTTTGGTGGCTTTGCGTTTTGAAACTTTGGCTAGACGATTCTCGGACTTCCTGAAAGACTTAAGTGCTAGCAGCTTGGTATTTTCTGAGGTTGCTAGGTAGTCATCTTCATGAAGTACTGCATCCAGTCCGATGGAATTATCCCAAGTTGGTGCAATGCCATCAGGCTTGAATTCTGGTACTGTTGAATCTTCCAAGCAAATCGTGATGTACCAACCGTCAGATTTCAAAGTTAAGAGGAGGTTTCTTAGCTTCGCTCTATTAAGTAAGGGACGATGCAATCGCACCTTTACCCATCCTTTAAGCTTGGAAAGCGATAAAAACAGCGAATCTTTTTCTACTCGCTCAATGGTTACAGCCTGCGCTTCAATTCTCATAGTGCGGTAACGAGCAGCGTTCTTAAACCTTGGTTTCCCACTACGATTTCCGTTGCTGTCACCTTTGTTGAAGCGAGAAAAAGCCAGGTCTACTCGCTTTGATACATCTTGAAGTGTTTGTGATGGCACGCAGGTAAAGTCTAGTAACTCACCAGAATAATTTAGCTTAAGCAAGTCTTCCTTAATAACTGGAAGTTGTTTTTTCTGGGAGTAAAAATCTGGGTTGTCACGCAATACTGGCAACGAACATACCAAAGGACAAGAGTTTACAGCCGTGCGGTTATTTTCCCACCAATCAAACCTATCCCCTAGTTGATGGTTGTACCAGTACCTACAGATGCGTAGCCAGTAGCTTAGCTGCCTCTTCTGTTGTGTTGTCGGATATGCACGGTATTGGTAGTTCATCAACATTGGGGAATCACCTCCTTGTTTTACACTTGTCATCTGTGCTACGACCATAGTAGCAACGCAGTTTACAAGTGTCAACGATGCCAAAGCAAAAAGTGTCTGCAACAAGGAAAAATCAGGTTATGATTCGTCTTAATGACCAGGAGCTAGAAAAAATAGAGCGTTACGCAGAAAGTAGAGGGATATCTGTATCTGAAGCATTTCGTTCTCTGTTGGATAAACTCGGAGATTGATAATCAGGGCGCTGTCCCCCTGTCCTCTTCCTGCTGTGCAGAAAATTGGTTGGGAGACCCACCCTGATTGTCCCGCAATTCATCTCATCACCCCCTTGCGGGTGAGTGATAGGCTTGTTGCGGAGTTAGCTAAGATAAAACAATTTCCATATCTCTGTAGTCAAATTGCCTTGTTATTGCTCATGCCTAATTTTGTTTCCTTTCTACACAAACGTCCAACACTGTTGCCATCTAGTCGCTTGCTAGTTTTTTCCCTGCTGACACTGGGTTTATTGACGAATTGGAGCGCTCAAGCAAGTACACCCCAGCACTTAGCCCAAGCCGCAGAACCCGTCCCCAGTGCTTCCCAGAATGCACCCGCCCAATTGAAAAATTTATTGACGCAAATTGATACCGCAGCAAACCGACGCGATGTCAAAGGAGTGATGCAGTTCTACAGCCCAAATTTCATTCATGGGGATGGCTTAACCCGCCTGAATATGGAAAAAGCATTAACTGCACTTTGGCAGCGATACCCCCAATTGAAATACAGCACCCAGATACAATCTTGGCAACCAGAAGGTAATGCCATTGTCGCAGAAACAGTGACCAATATCACTGGCGTCCCCTCGACTAACACTGCTAACTCGGTTCTCAATGCCACAATTAGGTCGCGCCAACGCGTCGCTGGAGGTAAAATTGTCCGCCAAGACATTTTGTCTGAACGTACTCAAATAACCTCTGGTACCAAGCCACCTCAAGTAGATATTAAGTTACCCCAGCAAGTAAAAGTTGGTCAGCAGTATAGTTTGGACGCAATTGTCCAAGAACCGCTTGGTGATGATTATCTATTGGGAGCAGCGTTGGAAGAACCGATTAAACCAGATAAATTCCTGAGTCCCACACCTGTGGACTTGGAATTACTTTCATCTGGCGGAATTTTTAAAGTTGGACGCGCACCAGCTACCCCTGGTAGCCAATGGGTTTCTACGGTGATCATGCGAGGAGAAGGCATGGTTATGATTACTCAGCGTATGCAGGTCGTGAAAAACTAGTTATTAGTCATTAGTCATGAGTCATTAGTCTTAAAACAGTTATCAGTTATCAGTTATCAGTTATCAGTTATTAGTTATCAGGTTCACTGTTTACTGCTCACTGATTGTTGACTCTTGACTCTTAAAACAGTTATTAGTTATCAGGTTCACTGTTTAGTGTTTACTGTTTACTGATAACTGTTCACTGATTGTTGACTTTTGACTAAAAATGCTTTCTGTACAAAATCAAATCGTTTTAATTACTGGTGCAAGTAGTGGTATCGGTGCTGCTTGTGCCAAAGTCTTCGCAAATGCAGGTGCAAAACTGATTTTAGCGGCGCGGCGGTTGGAGCGCTTGCAGGAACTTGTAGAGACGTTGCATGCAACGTCTCTAGAGTTCCATTTGTTACAGCTAGATGTGAGCGATCGCTCTGCCGTAGAATCTGCTATCTCAAGCCTACCCCCTGCCTGGTCTGATATCGATATCTTAATCAATAACGCTGGTCTGAGTCGCGGTTTAGACAAACTCCACGAAGGCGACATCCAAGATTGGGAGGAAATGATTGATACCAACATCAAGGGTTTGCTCTACCTCACCCGCTACGTTGTTCCTGGAATGGTGAAACGCGATCGCGGTCATGTGGTAAATATTGGTTCGATTGCCGGACATCAAACCTATCCTAATGGTAATGTCTACTGTGGCACGAAAGCCGCTGTCAGAGCCATTTCCGAAGGTTTGAAACAAGACCTGTTAGGAACTCCTATCCGCGTAAGTTCTGTTGACCCTGGTATGGTAGAAACCGAGTTTAGCGAAGTGCGCTTTCATGGAGATAGCGATCGCGCCAAAAAAGTTTACCAGGGAGTCACTCCGCTCACTCCAGATGATGTTGCCGATGTGATATTTTTCTGCGTTACGCGACCAAGCCATGTAAATATCAACGAAGTTATACTTATGCCAGTGGATCAAGCTAGCGCAACCATGGTTAATAGGCGAACTTAAATTGAACAACCTCGTCTTGCCTTCGGCTGAAGACGGGGATTTTATTTTAACGAGCCTGTTCAATTGGCTCCTATTGCCTTAGCAACATTGTGCTGTACTTTTACGTTGTTTTTTTGTTCTTTGGAGCGCTTTCATAAGTAGATTCGATCCAAAAATTGACAACAGCTTATTGTAATTTTGTCGAGGGCAAGACCAATCTTATTTGCAACTTTCCGCAAAATATTGCAAGTTCCATTCGTGGTGATGGCAGTAACACTAACCGGAATCTTAATGTAGGATGAGCCTGCTGCGCCGTCTAGTCTACCGGGTTCTCCAACCTCTACAGCAACAGATGCGGTATTGGCAAAACCCTGCATGAATTGCTCAAACGACTGCTGGCTGGCAGCGCCATCTCTGTCCCAAGCTGAGTAGGCTTGTTTGTAGTCTCGACGGGCGATCTCGCTGTAATAGTTACAAAAATGAATTTCTCTGCGACGATTCTATGAAGGAAAGACAACCTTTTTTAATTGTCGAGAAACAAGACGTTTTTCTCAACGGCCTCACGGCTTATATGCAGATGATTAGCCGGAAAATCAGGATCGGAATAGCCAACGGCTAAGCCACAAATGATCAGTAATTCCGGTGGGATGTTCAGTTGGCTGCGGATGATTTCGGGATAAGCCGAAGCGCGAAACCTCTACGCAAGTGCCAATGCCACGAGCAGTTAGGCTCAGCACCAGCGTTTGTAGATACATCCCCACACCCAAGGCATCGGCAACGCCCAGATCTTGGTGCATGCAGACGATACCGACCACTGGTGCGCCAAAAAATTCGTAATTGCGCAGAACAGCTAGCTGTCTACTCACTTTATCGTCACGAGCAATCCCCATCGCCCCGTAGACTTGTGCGCCCAGTTCCTGACGGTAATGCTGGAAGGACTCTGGCAGCCCAAAGCTAGTGGGCGGCTGCTGCTTCGCTTGGTTTAGCAAAGCCTCTTGCAGACGATCTCGACGGGTGCCTTGGGCAAACACCACCCGCCACGGCTGGGTGTTTGAATTTGACGGCGCGAGCTGCGCTAGAGCGAGGGCTTCATCAAGCAAAGCCCGTGGCACTGGTTGAGATAAGAATTTGCGTGTTGAGTGCCGCTCTTTGATAGTTTGGTCAAGATCAAACATGTTTTATCAACCTCTATGACAAATAAATGTGAACGCTCAACCGGGATTCCAGGCATTTGCCTAATAAATAGGCTCCATCTAATCCTTTCTTGCATGCCTAACGGTAATGAGTGCAGGTTTATTCTTGAGTGTATGGTTCATCTTCGATACCGTGCGATGAGAAATTGGATAGTTTGCTGCGTGTGTCTAATGAAAAAAAACTGCTTGTGTAAGTTTTAGCTTGCCGTTTGCCTTGGGCACACTAGGTGAACGTTCAAGGTGAATCCGATGTCTAAAATCAACCTGTTTTAATGACACTGGCTACGTTAGTTCGACTGGCTCTTCCTCTGCCGCTCGAACGATGTCACTCGTCTGCGCGTCGATCACAGCCCGAATCGATTCAGGTAGAGCAGATCGGTTAGCATCGTGAGGGCTTTGAAAAGTGTCTTGAGCCTCTGGTTGTTGGCAAGCAATCATTGTTTTGACGTGTTCAAGTTCATCCTCTCGAACTGCAACAAACACATCGTAGAGATTTTCAATTTTGGGACGGCGGAACTCACTGGGGTGACTGGTTTGAAACTCGTCAAACATGTAGAGGTCGCCGTCTCGATAGTATTTGATCGCGATCTCTGGTGCAGGTAACTGCTTCAGTTCTTCCCCATGCTCTTTAAGGAAAGTGTTGTAGGTGTGATAAGCGTGTTCCTCGACAAGTTGCATGAAATGATAGGCAGAGCGGGGAGACAGAATATATACTCCAACGATAATCCAGTAGTAAACCAAGGCTCCACCATGGGCGATAAAGCGATCAATAAAATAGCGACTGCCGCCTAACGACTCTGAGATCAGCAGGTGATGGAGTTCGTTCCAGGATTCAGCAAAGTGAACTTTCAACCAATCAGATTTGCGCCACCAACCCATTGTTTCGTAGAGGTGGAGAACAGATGTGTAGGCAAAGTAGGGAACACGAGCAACGGTTTCTAAAACATAGAATCGTGGATAGACACGTTTGCGATAAAACGTGTTCAATAGCGCCTCTAAAAAGTTAACAAGAAGTCTGATCATAGTACTAATCTCCTTAGAGCTATTTCCGCTCTTTTGTTGTTAGCAGCAGCGATTGTGGCAAACTCTGTCGCAACCGTCTGTCCAACTGCAATCAGCATCATGGCATCGTTACCATATACGTCTCGCAGTTGTTTGCGTTTTTCTTCATCCGGCTGAGTCAGCTTAATAATTAGCCGTGTCATTTTGACGGCCAGTTGTCGTCCTTCTTCTGGTGTCTCAGTCAATAGGGAATTGTTAGGAACTAATGTAACTTCGGGTGGTGTTCCAACAGGTGAATGATTTGAACAGAAACCGTAAACATTCGCTTTTCATCTCGCAGGATCGCATCAACCAATTGAGCGACGCTTGTGGCAATGCCATAGCTGGTATGCCCTTTTCGCTGCATGATTGCGTTACCACGATCGCGAGTTACGTCGGCGAGTTCTATCTGAATCTGTTCTAATGACGTACCTTTGGGTAGCGGAAACTCAGTTAACGGAATCATCCCGATCGCAGCATTTGACCAAACTGGAAACTCACTATCGCCATGTTCTCCAATCACTGGCACATGCACATCGTACTTATCAACATTGAGTCGCTTGCCAAGCTGATATTGTAGTCGCGCAGTATCTAAAACCGTTCCTGAGCCAAAAATTAAATGCTCTGATCGCGTGGACGTTGCGATCGCAATTCGGGTGAGAATATCCACGGGGTTGCTGACGAGAATGATGATCGCATCAGGGGCAACTCGATCTAATTCCCGCACAATCGGACGCAGAATTGCTGCATTTGCGCCGAGTAGATCCAAGCGTGACTGTCCGGGTGTTGGGGTTGCGCCAACAGTCACAACGTGGAACGGTTTAGTACTGTTTTCATGGTGTTGTAGTCCTGTACTTACAAAGAAAGGCAGAGGGCAGAAGGCTGGAAGTATTAATAAAAAGATTTGTGCCCAGTTTGGATGGCTAAAGCCTGGACACCTAGGGCCTCTGCCGCCTGCACGACCTCGTTAGCCTGATTGGGCGAGCTAGTATAGGTGAGGGCGATATCAGCACCAACACTTGCTAAACGTTTGACAATGGCGGCACCGATGCCGCGACTGCCTCCGGTAATGAGTGCGCGTTTATTCTTGAGTGTGTGGTTCATGTTCCATACTGTGCGATGAGAAATTGGATCATTTGCTGCATGTGTCTAATAGAAACGATTTCGAGGTACTACTTCCGCTCTTTTGTTATTGGCGGAAGTCGTTGGCGAGAAAGATTATTGAGGATCGTCCAAGACTGAACTGTATGCTTGCGGCTCTTCAATGCGGTGGTGTATATTACTCAGTCGAGCCTTTGCTATCTCCTGATAAACCTTCTTGCGAGCTAAATTGACACTACCCAAGGGTGCGTGTTCAGGGAGGGTATGCCAGGGATTGAACGATAGTCCCTCATCCAGCCGCTTCCGCTCCTCAAAGTCGAATTTCTGAGCTGGAATTTTGATGGTAGCAAGTTTGATAAACGGTGAGTCCTTCTCTTCCCACTCTTGCATCGGATCTTCAATGGGAGTTTTCTCATCGTTGACATAGAGCTGTACCAAGAAGTCAAAGGTTGCATCTTTGCCATCTTCCGACAGGTGTTTGACCATTGCCTCACGCAAGTACGTCTCTGAATTGGGTGTTGAACCGGAAGTATCTGAGGAGTGAGGTTTTACAGAAAACTTGATGGATTGAGAGCCAAGTTGATAGGGAGTAGTGCTCCAGTATTGGATCAGCAGTGGATTCGCAACTTGTTTGCTAGCGATCGCTTTTAGGACTTCAAAAGTCGGTTCTAGCGATCGCAGCTCTTCTGCATCTGCCTGACCAATGCTCGCTTTTGTCAGGTTGGCGAATCCTTGGGCATCGCGCACAATGAAGACCGGATGATTAATCAGAAGAAAGTCCTGGGTTTCCTTCTCATCATCCAGCACTTTTTCACCCTCTACCTGTAGGAGTTTGATGGCGAGTGCCCGAACATCGGGTTCAAGATCCGACTTGAGCTTACCGCGCTTCTCTGCTTCGGAAGCATTCGAGAACCTCATCCAAATCGGATAGGTTTTAGGCTGGGCAAAGATACCCACCTTCAACGATTCAGGAATATTGTCCTCAATCCTGAACTCTCCCCAAACTAAGCCGTGGCTTTTAGGATGGTCTTTTCGCAGGTCTGGACCCTTCTGAGCTTGAACGTTGAGATCAATGTTCAAGATAGTATCGGTTGCCGCCTCCTGGGCAGCAGTGGATAAATTAGATTGGCTCATGGGTCTTTATCCTTGTAATGGAAGATAGTGTGAGTATTTCAAGGGGACGCTTAGATAGGAAAAGTAAGGGGCTTGCGGAGCGAGTTTGAGGCGTTGACCCCGTGTTTTTGAGTCTACCACAGATGTGCCAATAGTTCTATCGCTTACATGGGTACACATATATTTGCACGCTCAGGCTAAGTTCTTTATTTAACAAGGGTTTAAGGGCTATTTAGTACATTTGTACAGGAGAAGTTCAGGTTAGAATCCGCTCCACGTCTACACGCAATCGAGTTAGTTAGGCTTGTATTAGCTGTGAAACGGCACTTGCGGCTTTAATCAAATGGGCTGCTTTTTCACCGATCATGATGGTGGGCGCGTTTGTATGTCCTGTGATCAGCGTTGGCATGATGGATGCATCGACGACACGCAACCCTTGAACTCCATGTACCTGGAGTTCGGGGTCTACCACCGCCATTGGGTCAGTGCCCATTTTGCAGGTACCAATCGGATGAAACACCGTACCGCAGGTTTCCCGGATGTAGGCAACGAGTGCTTCATCGCTAGTCACGTCAGCACCAGGAGCGACTTCCCTACCTCGAAACTCATCAAAGGCACTAGTCTGGAACAATTGGCGCATTAATTTAATCGCGTCAACTAGCTTTTGTACATCGGATTGACTTTGCAGATAGTTCAGCCGAATCATCGGTGCATCTTTAGGATCGGGCGAACGCAAACTGACACTCCCAATGTTTTGGGGATGAGTCAAAACGACTAGACCCGTGAAGCCCAAACCCGAGTTGGGATAGCCAGGCGGTGCCCACAGAATCGGACCGAAGATTAATTCTAAATCTGGCGCAACATCCTGATTTCCCTCGCTATGCATAAACAATCCTGTTTCAGCAATGCCATTACTGGTAGTTGCTGTGTGTAAATCCTGAGTTGCTTCGTAGGGCACTGCAACGAGAATATGGTCTTGCAGGTTTTGACCGACACCGGGCAAGTCAACCACGACAGAAATCCCCAATGCTTGCAACTGTTCTGCATCCCCAATACCAGACAGCATTAGCAGCTTGGGCGAATCGAATGCGCCTGCACTGACAATTACTTCCTGATTGACCCTGGCCTGGTGCAGTGTGCCCTCGTGCAGGTATTCCACCCCAACGGTACGGGTGCCCTCAAACAGTAACCGCGTTGCTAAGGCTCCTGTCATTGTGGTCAAATTGGGACGCTTGAGAATGGGCAGGAGGAATGCAGCCGCAGTACTATGCCGTTTACCGTCCTTGACTGTGAACTGAAAAGGTCCCACACCCTCCTGCTGCACGCCGTTGAAATCTGGATTGCGATCGTATCCCAGTGCCACTGCTGCATCTACAAAGCGTTGCGAGATTGCAGCTGGGGCAATGACATCAGTAACGCTCAACTCGCCATCCACCCCATGGTATTGGGAGTCACCGCGTTGCTGATGCTCAGATTTCTTGAAATAGGGCAATACATCCTGATAACTCCAACTGGGATTGCCCAATGACTGCCAGTGGTCATAATCGTGAAGATTACCTCGAATATAGAGCAGGAAATTAATCGCACTGCTACCACCGAGGACTTTGCCACGAGGACAAAAGACTTTGCGATCGTTAAGGTAGGGTTCGGGTTCCGAGAAATAGCCCCAGTCCACCTCGGTGCCTGGTAGGTGTGTGCATTGCAGTGGGATTTGAATCTCTGGTTTCGTATCGGGATTGCCCGCTTCGAGCAACAGCACCGTGGTTTCTGGATTTTCTGTCAAACGATTGGCAACCACGCAGCCTGCCGAGCCTGCACCAATCACAATATAGTCATATTGAGTCATGACATTCTCCTGTTGAAGCCTGTGAGCTATTTATAGATAAGACGAAAGACCATTGTTTGTTGCCAGCGTAGGAAGGTTTCTTGCACCATATCTTCAGCATCGGTTACGGTGCCCAACATTCGGTAGGCGACCCTTGAACAGCAGCAGACGATGGTGGTTAAAATCACCCTTGAGAACTCATATAACCTTCTCTGGTTGCTGTACCGTTTTCAATGCCAATACGCTAATCCAACATCCCAATCCATCCACAATTAATATAAGGTAAGCTGTGACGAGCGAAAAGCAAACCCCAGCCTTCAAAGGAAACTTGAGAAACATGATCGGGACTCATTACGATGTGATGATTGTAGATCGCAAAAAGGAGTGATCCTGCTATTGAACTGAGCAAGAGCCAGCTACCGATGCGGTAGAAATGCGTCCAGAGTAAAACGACTGCAATGATTGGAGCCAGCGCAATCACAACACCAACAAACAAACTCTGAAGCAGAGAGAGGGAAACTGGGATTTCTATATGCGCTAAGCCATGTAGTCCATTAGCGATCGCATGCATGACCGCGACCATTGTTCCATATTGAGCAATCTTCATCTTTCTTCTCCCTTACATTGTTGACTGGCACAAGTTGTTAACTGGCATGAGCAACAGGGGTGTCAACCAGCCATTCTAACGGTCGAGGCTGAAAATCTAGTTCCCGTTTTGCCTTGGCATTCAATGCGCCTCGCATCTGAGTACCGTAGTAGACGGCGTCAGCACCGCTCATTCGCAGGGCATCCTCAACCGATACCTGCGGAGGCGGTGGCGCATTCAGCCATCGGGCATAAGCAGAGAGCCACTCGCGCACCGCTAAGGGGCGATCGTCCGTAATCAGATAAATGCCAGGATTGCCTCGCTCCACTGCCGCAACCGTTGCGATCGCCACATCCTCAATGTGAACCCATGACCATACACCTTCGCCATTGCCAACGATAGGAAACTGTTGCTGCCGCACTTGTTGAGCAACGTCGCCATCGGGAGCAAACCAGGTACCGGGTCCGTAAAAGAAGCCATAACGCAGGGCAATTCCTTCTAAATTGGGCGTTTCCAGGAGCCGACGCTCGATCTCAGTCACTGTGCGAGCATCTGCTGCAACTGCGGGTGAAGCATCTAAGGAGAGTGGTGTTTCTTCGTCTGCCAATCCGGTACCAGGAACTGCCCAAAATGCGATCGACTGCCTCAGATACCGACGCACGCCAGCCGCTTGCGCTGCTGCCAGCACATTGGTACCCCCTTCTAGACGAATACGATGGTTCAATGGTGCTGCGGCGCTCATCGACTCACCAGTATAGGTTTTGGGCAGGGCGGTGAGTTGTTCAATTACCACTTCCGGTTGAGCACGGATGACGGCAGCTTTAACAGCATCTGCATCGAACACATCTGCGATCGCAGGTTCTACACCTTGTTCAGCTAAAGTTCTGGCTGTGTCTGGAGAACGGGTCAACGCCACTACATCGTGTCCTTTTGCCAGCAATTGCGCGATTAGCGGACGACCGATCGCTCCCGTTGCCCCTGCAACAAAAATCCTCATCTGTGAACCTCCTGTTGAAGCATATAGAACCATTTTTTTAAACTTATATTTTTAATGCAGCTTTCATGACATCTGTGTCGATGTAAACCTCTAGTCAAACAATTTTCTCTCGCTGAACTGTCCAGATATGAGCCAAGTTACAATTGAAAGCTTTTCCAGTTTGCTTTGCTACGCCACTCGTCTTACCGATCGCAACGGTTTGATCACCCGCTTGAATGTAGTGAGATATCTTGACTGAAGAATCAATCAACGGAAAAATCTTTGAGAAAAAAACCTTGATTTCATCAAAACCACGATACTGACCACCCCAAGGTAGCTCTTCAGTTTGATAAAACTCAACATTCGGGGACATTAGTGAAAAATAACTAGGAGTATCTTTTTCGTTTAGGTATATGTAAGCCTTCTTGACAATTTCTACAGAGTTCACTTGCATACTTTAACGTCCTTTGCCCATATCTGGTTTCCTTGAAACTTCACGGTTTAGAATGATTGCCAGAGCGGGTTTTGTAGTGTTTGATTATTCTACTTAGTGCCAAGTGTGTTTCACCAGATTCCTTTTGAACTATCCCCATTCTTCGGCGTTTGCCTAATTTAGACCATGCAAGTTTGTCAAGATAGATATTAAGTTAATTTCAACTTAAGTGTTTTGAAGTGCGATCGCGGATTTCAACAGCACGCTTGAAAGTTACAGCGATAAAAGCAGAAAGCCCACTGGCTTTTAGCCATCGGACGGACAGTTGCCTAATGTCCACAGTGCGGCACGATGGTCAAGAAGTCACTGTCAACTAGAACTCATATCTGTAAGTGCCGTTGTAGAATACAACGTGATCATGTTGCTGCAATCAATATACTTCGACTAGGCAAAGAAAAAATTGCTACCTCAGGGCATGGGGGATCTTGCCTTCTAAACGGAAGTCAAGAAACGCGCTTGGGAGTTGAAACCTCTATTCAGTCTGGTGAGACAGCGCCCTTTGGAGGGTCTCCTGAACTCACAGCGACTGCGTAAGCGCAAAGCGTGCCGCAGGCATACGCGTAGCGTCTCCGTGCCTCCTCCGGAGGAGCTTGCGCTAACGGCCTCAAGCCGTGCCCGTGCCTCCTCCGGAGGAGCTTGCGCTAACGCGCAGCGTGTCCGTAAGGACTCAGGGCTCAGGAGATACCCGAAGGGAACAATCCTGGTTGAACAAGTTTCGACGTTGAGCCTAGAATCCCACGGTATAGCGTGAAAATGAGCGACAGCGGAATTTTCATAGCCTTGGGAGTGTCAAGGAAAGAGAATAGAACGCTTAAGTTGCATCTTAACTACAAAACTTGAGTGGACTGAATTGAATGAACGTTGAAGAATGATGACAGCAGCTATGTCACTAGGACTCTTGCTGTTTGTCGATGACAGCTGTGAATGGGCGGTTAAAAAAGAAGTTTCTTAAAGGCTTCTCGTGTGCCGCCAAGACACTTAAATTGGTTCAATTCGTCTTGGAACGAAAACAGCAGCTTAACTTAAATATTCCTTAAAAAGCGGGGTTTTAATTATGAGATTGCGTCTACTTTGGATTTTTGCAAGCGTCATGCTTATGTTCTTTGTTTTTTCACCACCAGTCTTTGCTACAGCTACCCAATGTGGAATACATAAAAATAGTGAATGGCGATGTGCAAAAGACAACTTTGGATCTGATTCAATTAGAATTGCTAACCTTATAAATCGTGATGTTTCTTTTAAGGTTGGTAGGTGGAGTAGTACATGTGGCAAAAAAGGAGCTGAATTTTCTGGTCAAAGTCTTACGGTAAAACCATCAAGTGTTATTGTGACTAATTTACCAGAAGCTGTTGCTAATCAGTGTATAGAATTGTTTGTTTTTGATTGTTCACCGGATTCGTGCACAAAAACTCTCGCAGTCAGTCCAATTCAGTAAAGTTTAGGAAAGTATGATCGCATTGGAAAGATAGTCATCTCTCCAGTGCCATTTGCGATTTATTAAAGGGTAAAACTTTTAGCTGAAGCTGCATGTTTAGGTTTACGCCATTGATTTGCGCTCTCGCGCCAGATCCTAAGCTAACTCACAAATAACTAATGACCAATATTTTAACCCACTTACTTACGTATCAAGGAGCATCAATATGTCTCGACTGAATGGAAAAGTCGCCCTAATTACGGGCGGCACGTCGTAAAGGTAGTTTAAGGATATGAGGGTAGCGATATGGCTCTTACAAAAGCAAACACAAGTGCATCCCAAGTGGAAACTCTTGCCCAACTCTACCTGGAAGGCAAGCCAGCCGAAATTTCTGACGAAACCATCGCTCAACTCTGTGACTGGCTTATGGGTGAGTTCCATCAATTGCCCTTAAATCTGCAATTTTCAGATTATATGCGTTACGCCAACGCTAAAGAGATGTTTGCAGATATTGAGCGAGGGCAGCTTTGGGTATCTGCCGATAGTTACGATTCTTCCGTGTATCCCAATCCGATCTATGGGTTTATTTTTCAGGGAATGCACGATTATGACCACTACTTGACGAATACCGACTTTAGCCTGAAGGGAGAAATCGTGGCTTACAACTTCACAGCAAAACGTGTTCCCAGTCTGGAGATTCAAAAGGTTCTCTACTCTGAAATTGTGCTGCGAACAACTGCGTATCTTCATCTAGGACATGCGGCTACTCCTAAAATTGTTTTTCCGTAATCAATTACAGAGGTAAACAATAATGCACCGCTGTCCTTATTGCTCTTACCCATTACTTCGGTACATCCAGCACCATGAAATTTGCTGGTTTTGCCCTGACTGTTGGACAACGGTGTCTGTCCTTTCAAAAGTAAAAGCCACCTCAAACAGCAGCATAGGAGAATCATGGAATGACTCAAAAATCGTTGACAATTCAGCTTCAAGAGCAAGCTGACTACACCAAGCCTGGAACTACCCGCAAGTCTTTGGTCAAAGATGAGCAGGTGCAATTCTCACTAGTTTGTCTAACGGCGGGTACTGAAATACCAGAACATGTCGCTTCACGGAATGTTTCGGTGACTGTAATCGAAGGACGCGGAGTACTCACCCTCGAAGGACGTGAAATTACTTTGCAGCCGGGAGTATTTGTCTATATGCCCGCAAACACCCCCCATGCGCTCCGTGCATTGGAAAATCTCGCATTTCTGCACACGTGAAGTTGCAAGAATCATCGTTCACAACAATTTTCTCGAACTTCAGTTACCGAACCTATCGGCTGCCAGCTAGTATCTAATTGCTTCTTAACGCCTTCTAGCGTTGTTTAAGCCTTGCTGATGGATACGAATGGTCAGCTAAATTTCTTCCAAACGGAACGTCTTAGTTTCAAATTATTGAATTGAATCATGTTGTAAAAGGAGAAGTCATCATGTCTCAGTATGATTATGTGGTGATTGGTGCTGGATCAGCAGGTGCTGTGATCGCAAATCGCCTCACGGAAGATCCTAAAACGACGGTGTTGCTACTCGAAGCGGGTACTCCCGATACCAAACCAGAAATCCAGATTCCTGTAGACTGGCCTACTCTCTCAGGTACTGAGGTGGACTGGGCATACTTCACTGAAGAAGAACCCTACTTAAATAACCGCAAAATCTTTCACCCCCGTGGCAAAGTCTTGGGTGGTAGCAGTTCGCTCAATGCCATGATTTATATTCGAGGCAATGCACATAACTACGAGCGGTGGCAAGCTTTAGGCAATCCGGGCTGGAACTATTCAGATGTGCTACCGTACTTCAAGAAATCAGAAAACCAGCAGCGGGGATCGTCAGAGTTTCATGGGATAGATGGGCCGCTAACCGTGACCGATCCACTCGCGCCTCACCCCCTGTCCTACTGCTTTGTAGACGCTGCCAGTAAGCTTGGCTACAATCGCAATCCCGACTTTAATGGCGTACAGCAGGAGGGTGCAGGGCTGTACCAACTCACCGTGAAAGAGGGCAGACGGCAAAGTACAGCGGTTGCCTACTTACACCCGATTCTCGATCGCCCGAATTTAACAATTCAAACGGGTGCGCTAGTCAGCCGAATTCTCTTTGAGGGACGGCGCACCTTTGGGGTAGCGTATACACAGAATGGAACCCAATACCATGTGCGGGCAAACCAGGAAGTCATTCTCAGTGCAGGAGTATTTGATTCACCTAAACTGTTGATGCTCTCTGGAATTGGTTCAGCGGAACATCTGCACGCGTTAGATATTCCAGTTATTGCTGATTTGCCTGGGGTGGGGCAGAACCTGCAAGATCACCTGCTGGTTGCCGTTGGCTACCTGTCTACCCAAGAGCAACAAGCGATCGCACCAACCAGTAATATAGTAGAAGCTGGGCTATTCCTACATAGCGGCACAAGCAACGAGGTTGCACCTGACTTACAGTTTCTCTTCAGTCCGGCTCTATTGGATAGTTCCACCCTTGCCCATGACGTTCCGGGCATCACATTAGTTGTTAGTCTGATCAATCCTCAAAGTCGTGGCACTGTGACGTTGCAATCAGCGAACCCGGCTGCTCCACCTGCCATTCAAGCGAACTATCTCCAACATGAGACTGATTTACAAGTGCTGGTAGAAGGTATTACAATTGCACGTCAGCTCGCTCATTCTGGTGCCTTTGATGACTTCTTGGGAGAGGAAGCGGCTCCCGGTTCAGATGTAACCAGTGATGAAGCGATTGCGCGGAGCGCAGTGCCAGAGGCAATCGCTGCTTACATTCGACAAACGGCTAATACCTTTTGGCATCCTGTGGGGACGTGCAAAATGGGTAACGATTCACTGGCAGTGGTTGATGCTCAACTGCGGGTTCACGGAATTGAAGGATTGCGCGTTGTCGATGCCTCCGTGATGCCAACCATTCCATCCGGAAATACTAACGCACCTACAATCATGATTGCTGAGAAGGCAGCGGATTTAATTAAAGCAACAGCGCACTCTGCAAACCATTCGCAACAAGTTTAACGTACAAAATCCAGCCCACTTAGGCTATCTGGGGATCGGCGATCTGCGCTTCTCCTTACGGAGAGGCTGAGTCCTCTGGACTCGCTCCGCGTATGCCTGCGGCACGCTTTGCGCTTACGCTATCGGGACTGGTGAGGGTTGGCAAATAAAAAATTGATGCTCGAATGAGCTAATAAGATGAACCTTCTACAAACCCTCCGGCAGCACGGGCAATCCGTCTGGCTCGATGGTCTTGAGCGTAATTTGATTCTCACAGGTCAGTTGGAGCGATCAATTGACAACGGCTTGCGCGGTGTGATCTCAAACTTCACGAGTTTAGAGCGGGCAATTCGAGAGAGAAGCTACGATTGCGATTTTCGAGCCACTGTACGTCAACCCAATATCAATGCTCAATGGATTTACGAATATCTCACGGTTCAGGATATGCAACTAACGGCTGATCTAATGAAAGCGGTTCATAACCGAACTCATGCTGGTGATGGCTTTGTCAACTTAGATCTGCCACCCCAGGTTGCGCTTGATCCTCAGGCAACGCTGACTGAAGCCCGTCGGCTCTGGCAAACCGTGGGTTGGTCTAATTTGATGCTCAAGATTCCAGCCACTTCTGCGACTGTGTCAGTGATTGAGCAACTGATCCACCAGGGCATCAACATTAATGTAACGTCGCTTTTTTCCCAAGCTGTCTACGAACAGGTCGCAGAAGCGTACTTGAGGGGACTAGAAGTCCTGGCGAAGCAAGGAAAGGAAGTCAGCACCATTGCGAGTGTCGCTAGTTTTTCAGTCAGTCGTCTTGATGAGGCGATCACTGCCCTGATCACCACGCACCTGGAAGCAGAACAGGAACGAGGACTACCAGAGCCCTTTCGCGGCGATGTTGCGATCTGCGCTACGCAGCAGCGCTTCGCTATCGCTCAGGCAAAGGTCATGTATCAGCGGTATCAAACCATTTATCAGAGCGATCGTTGGCAGGCGTTAGCGCGTTTGGGAGCACAGCCACAGCGTTTGCTGTGGGATATCACCAACATTAGGAATGCTCGATTCCACGCCCAGTATTACATCAAATCCCTCGTGGGTGCAGGCACAGTGCTAGCGCTGTCTCCACTGATTCTACAAGAGCAGGACCATTACAGCCCAACGCATGCTAGCCTCACGGTGGGTGTAGACGCTGCCTATCAAACCTTAGAAAACCTAGAGCAAATTATCTCTCTAGAGATGATCACACCTCAGCTGCTGTCTGAGGAATTGCAGCGATCGCAGGCGGCATACCAACAACTGTTAAGAACGATCGCACAGAAGCGACAGTCTAAGCAGTCTTTTTAGTTTTCAACTGCCCCTAATGCCAAGAGCGCTGCTTGCTGCGCGACGGTTAATCCTTGAGCGCCCCTAATGTTCATACCCTCGTACAGGCGATCGGCTGTTAGCGTTTTGAGACACTCACCTGTTCTCACATCCCAAAGCTTAATCGTCTCATCATGGCTGCCACTGGCAAGTATCTGACCATTTGGGCTGAACCTGATGGCAAAGACTGCCTCTGTGTGACCTTGCAAGACGTTGAGGCATTGACCGTTTTGCACATTCCATAAGCGAATCGAAGCATCGAAACCACCGCTTGCCAGAGTTTGACCACCAGGGCTGTTGGCGGAGCCTGCGCTTGGCGCATAGTTGACCGACCAGGCACAACCCGTATGACCATGCAACACCTGGAGACATTGACCACTTTGGATATCCCATATTCGGACAGTACCATCAAAATGTCCACTGGCTAAGGTGCGATCGTCAGGACTGAAGCGAACGGAGCAGATGCCTCTGGGAGCATACAACACCTTGAAGCACTCACCGTCTTGCACATTCCACAACCGCATGGTTCGGTCATCACTGCCACTCACCAAAGTCTGACCATCGGAACTGAAGCTAACAGAGTGAACCCAACCCGTATGACCATGCAACACCTTGAGGCACTCACCGTCTTGCACATTCCACAACCGCACGGTGGTATCTTGACTGCCGCTCGCCAAAGTCTGACCATTAGGGTTAAAGCTGACTGACCAGACCCAACCCGTATGACCGTGCAATATTCTCAGACACCGACCCTCTTGCACATTCCACAACCCTACAGTTCGCTCGGTGCTGCCACTCACCAAAAACTGACCATCGGGACTGAAGTTGACTGAATATATCCAACGGGTATGACCGTGCAGCGTGTTGAGGCACTGACCGTTGTGCACATCCCATAGGCGAATGGCAGCATCCTCTCCGCCACTGACCAAAGTCTGACCATCCGGGTTGAAGCTAATCGAGTGGATGCCACACGAATTTCCCTGTAGGACTTTGAGGCACCAACCGTTTTGCGCATCCCACAGACGGATGGAGAAATCATTGCTACCACTAGCCAGGATCTGACCATCGGGGCTAAAGCTGACTGAGCGGATGCGACCTCTATGACCGTGCAACACGTTAAGGCACTGACCGTTTTGCACGTTCCACAGGCGAATGGTAGCATCATCACCGCAGCTCGCGATCTGCTGACCAATGCCTGACGGCAGGCTAACGCCAACGGGACTGAAGCAGACAGACTGGATGCTGTCTGTATGACCGTGCAACACATTGAGGCATTGACCATTTTGCACGTTCCACAGGCGAATGGCAGCATCATCACCGCAGCTCGCGATCTGCTGACCATCCGGGCTGAAGCTGACTGACCAAATCCAACCCGTATGACCGTGCAACACATTGAGACACTGACCATTTTGCACGTTCCACAGCCGAATAGCAGCATCATCACCGCCAGTCACGAGAGTTTGACCATCCGGACTGAAGCTGATCGTCAAAGCTCGCTGAGTATTCTCCTGTAAAGTTTTAAGACACTGACCAGACGCAACATCCCACAAGCAAATGGTAGAGTCCTCGCTGCTACTGGCAAGCGTCTGCCCATCGGGACTAAAGCTGACAGAGCGTACTCCATTCGTCTGTCCCTGTAAGGTTTTAAGGCACTGACCAGACGTAGCATCCCACAAGCAAATGGCAGAGTCCTCGCTGCCACTAGCAAGCGTCTGCCCATCAGGGCTAAAGCCGATCGACCAGACCCAACTCCCATGTCCTTGAATCGTCAAAAGCTGCTTTCCATCCGCCACTCGCCACAAGCGGATCTTTCCATCTGCATCGCCCGTTGCCAATCGTTCGCCATCCGGGGTAAAAGCTAATGAAATAATACCACCTAAAGTTTCAGTAAACACAGATGTTGCCAAATCAGCGTTGCGAAAATTGACCCCTGCCAGGTTGACCTGCCGCAAGTCGGCTTGCCACACGGTTAGCGCTGAAAAGTCACAGCCTCGCAAATCAGCCTGCAGATGCACCAGCAGGTTGAGGAGATTGCCCGCAATATAGTTTGGCGATCGCGGCGCTTGCTGCTGTTGCCGCTCCAGCATGGCTTTCAACTGCTGTTGAAGGGCTTGAGGGTTGCCAAAGTGGATCAGCAACTGTTCGGCGAGCACCTCAATAATCAGCCGTTTCTGCATCTGGCGGACGTAATCTTTTGCTTGTGCTTTGATCAGCGCATGCGTTCTGAGTCGATCTGGCGTTTGCGTGACAATTTCCCTAGAGACGCACTCAACGAACTGATCGGTCGCATACTCCAGCACCACAGGCTGTAGAAAAAAGCGCTCACCCTCCTTTTCAATCAGCGTAGGCGTAGCCTTATCGATTAGACATCGCCGCAACAAAGACCGAATCGCGTCCGGTAGTTTGCGCTTAGAAGTAGTGGTGACAACATCCTCACTCAACTCAAAAAGCGAGATCGGTTCCCGGTTGACAGCTAACCAAAAGATCATTTCCTGCTCAATAAGAGACAAGCGATCAAATTGTCGCTGGAGCAAGTCTCGAATGTCGTCAAAAACGGCTAACCCCTGCTCGACATAGTTCAATACTTCGGCAATTCTGCCATTAAACAGTTCTTGAGTCGCAGCTGCCACCAGCTTTAGCGCCAGCGGGTTGCCACTATAATGTGCAACTAATCTCTCCCATTGGGATTCCGTACCCGCAAATGTCCCTTTGTACCGAAACAGTTCTCGTCCTGCTTCTGGGTTCAGTCCCTTGAGCAGCAGCGATCGCACCGAAAGTTTCTCACCTTCTAGTGGCACAATTTCTCTGGGCTTTTCGCGGCTGGTGAGCAGTAAGCAACTTTGATGGGATACCTCTCCAATATCCCTGAACAGTTGACCGTATCCCTCATAGCCCGCTCGATACTGTCCGGTTTGCCCTGCACTCAGGATAGTCTCGGCATTGTCCAGAATCAGCAAACAGCGGCAGGAGCGTAAACCCTCCATCAGCTTCAGCACTTTCCCCGACAAGCTACTTGGCACAGCGATGTCCTCTCCCTGCGCCCGCAGCAAAACAGGCAGCACACCTTCTAACCACTCTTCCAACGGCGGGGCATTTTGCAGCGATCGCCACACCACCACCTCAAACTCGCTTTGAATTTGCTGTACCAGTTTGGCTGCCAAGGTGCTTTTGCCAATCCCACCAATGCCCAGCAGCAGGACGAGGCGGCACTGTTCCTCCAACACCCACTGCTTGAGGCGCACCAGTTCTTCACTACGTCCACAGAAGGTAGAGGTATCGATGGCACTACCCCAATTTGGCTGGGGCTGCTCTGCTTGGACGATTACTTCTGCTTCCTCAATAGCAGCACTGGCTCGAGAATAATCATTCCTGCTTAACTCTAAGCCAAAGGCTCGGAATGCCCATTGCAACGATTGCTTGTCTACGGGATCTGAGTGTCCCAGCACTTTGGCGATCGTATTTAAGGACAAGCCCATGCGCTCACTGAGTTCTTCCAGTGTGAAGCGATCCCCGGCATTCTCGTTGAACTCAGCTTGGATTTTGGCAGCTTGAAACTTGCCCCACCCCTGTGTAGTTAGGATGACTCCTCGGTAGCGCCTAGTCTTTTGCAGTTGCATCAAAGTCACCTATAACAAGGACGCAGCCTATTCACACAAGTTTACAGTTTACATATGAGCTAAGCTTGAAGTCTACGAATGAAACTATTGTTAACAATCCACCTTCAGTAGACGGAAAAGTTTTGCGATTGCATTCTGGCACTGCGGTACAACCAGCAATCGCTCTGGCTAAGGGACTTCCAAATAATAAATTACTCAAATAAATCAAGTTTCTAGAACCCATGCAGCCTGTAAAGCGAAGCGATTGGTTGAGCTGCGCTTGTAAAGTATCTTTTAACCTACTATCCATATAGTGAGGAGGTGCCTTTTGATTTGCCATAAGTTTACATTTCTCTAAAAGCGGGTATCTACCTACTTATATTGGGTAAATCACCTACTGAATTTGACTGCTACTTTCTATAGTCTAAAGAATAAGTTTTTAATCTTTGCCGAATAGAAAAACTTTGATTCGCCAGAATATTGTGCATATTCTCTAAAAAAACTCCCCAGAGTTTAACCACCACATTCTTGAAGAGGTTTAGCTTAGCAATGCCTCTTCTTACTGTTTGGTTGACATCTCAATTCTCAGCTTTGAGCCTTGATTTCATCCCTTAGGTGAATGTAGGTAGTCCAATCAAGATAATTGCAGGAAACTGGCATGAATTTAGCAGAAATCCTTGAAAAGGAGCCAATGGAAAAGGGCTGGTGGGTACAAATTGTCTCCTCTGAGCCCTGCTGTACCTACTACTTTGGACCTTTCGAGAGTGCTCAGCAAGCTATTGTTGACCAAGATGGTTACATTGAGGATCTCCTAAACGAAGGAGCACAAGGAATTAGTGTTCAGATTCAATGGTGCAAGCCAAAGGAACTAACTATTTGCCCAAAGGATGAATTGGCAGAGAGTTTTCAAATGTGAGGAGAGTTTAATTACCTAGCCAACGACCCCCAAAAGTAGAGCCGTAGTCAGTGATCCCATTAAGGTGGGCACGCGGTCTTACTAGTCGCTGACAAGACATCACACTACAAAAAACTAGATACAAAACAGGAGAAAACTATGACGCTTTCAAGAATCGAAGACTTTGAAGCGAGTTCCCGTCGCTCTTTTAGAGAGCATGAACTCATGCAGTTTGAGGTCTACACTGCTCAAGAGGAAAAGGCGGGGCAAGTGGTGGAAATCTTAGTCGATGAAGCCGGACATTCCCAGTACTTGGTTGTCTCACTCAATGACGAAATGACTGGTAAGCAGGTACTACTACCATATAGTGAAGCTCAGGTTGACCAAACCACAAGGCGCGTCTACGTTAGTAGACTTAACAAAGCGCAAGTCGCTGAGTTGATGGCTTACAACCCAACTGACAACAACAACATGGTCTGCGGCTTGAACGAGGAAGTGGCTTCTTCTTCTTATCCCTTGTAAGACGCACAAAGCTAGATTTGTCAATACTTTCTGAAATTTTTGCACTACCGTAACACTTATCGGATAATCGCAGGCAGACAAAATGTCAGCGATTTTTTTGCGAATTAGTTGGCAACTCATAATCATACCGACTATGATTTAAATCAGGAAGATTAAATGAAGAACCCCAAGTATGCAAAGCCTTGTTATCGGTGCAGTTGCTAGTTTAGGTGCAGGACTTGCCACAGTTCTCGGTGCCTTGCCGATTTTACTGCCAATAAATCTCACGCAGCGTGTGCAGGGAATCATGCTGGGGTTTGGTGGGGGAGTGATGTTAGCGGCGACATCGTTTTCGTTAGTTGTGCCTGGTACGGAAGCAGCTGTAGCCCAAGGTTACTCCAAAGTCATTGCAGCCTTAATTATCGTCATCGGTATTTTGCTTGGGGGAGTATTTCTGCAACTGGCACATAAGTTATTGCCGCACGAACACTTTTTCAAGCAGGAAGAAAGCGTTCGTGGCAGTAATCTAAAACGAATTTGGCTATTTATTGCCGCAATTACCATTCACAACTTCCCCGAAGGATTAGCTGTGGGAGTAAATTTTGGCAATAATAATATTAGCGATGGAATTCCCGTTGCTTTGGGTATTGGTTTGCAAAATATTCCTGAAGGTTTAGTCGTAGCATTAGCTTTGGTAGGTGAGAAATATTCACGAGGTTATGCTTTGTGGATTTCGCTGCTGACGGGTTTAGTCGAACCAATTGGCGGTGTGATTGGTGCTGGTGTGGTGAGTATTGCTAATTTCATATTGCCTTGGGCAATGGCATTTGCAGCGGGAGCAATGTTGTTTGTCATCTGTGATGAAATTATCCCGGAATCTCATCGTAAAGGTTTAGAAAAAGAAGGAACTATTGGTGTGATGTTTGGCTTTGTCGTCATGATGTTTTTGGATATTGCTTTAGGATAATTCCTGGTACTTCTCGTTCCCAGGCTCAGCCTGGTAACGGATTCCCTGAGGCTCCGCCTCACATTTTCCATAAGTTTTTTGTCCATAAGTTTTTTGACTGTCTTTTGAGGAAAGGCAGAGCCTCCAACAATAATCATTCCCTGGCAGAGGCAGGGAACGAGAAACAGAGGCAGGGAACGAGAAACAATAACCATTCCCTCGCAGAGCCAGGCAACGAGAAATATGAAAACCAAAAGGAGCAAAACAATGGACTTGATTCGCTTTGAACACATAAACGTTTCTTGCAAAGATATTGAAGCAACAAAGAAGTTTTATCAAACCCTATTTCCTGATTGGTATGTACGCGCCGAAGGAGTATTCGAGGGTAGACGCTGGATGCATTTGGGAAATAACCAATTTTATCTAGCTCTCAACGATGAAAGTAACCAAGAGCGCGTGCATACGCCCTACGAAAGTATTGGCATAAATCATGTTGGCTTTGTGATTAAAGACGGCGAAGCCATGAAAAAATTGCTTGATGCTGAGAACATTGAATATTACACAATGACAGCTCCTGAAACTAAGCACAGAATTTATGTCAATGATCCTGATGGTAATGAGATGGAGTTGGTTGAATATAACTCAGAGTACGCACTGAAATAATGGCTTGTGGTGGGCGCTGAAGTGCCTACTACTATTACCCAATAGGAGAATAAACAATGACTACAACACAGAAAGTAGCTGTAGTAACTGGTGCAAATCGCGGTTTGGGATTTGAAGCTTCTCGTCAGTTGGCTAAGAAAGGATATCAGGTGGTTCTCACCAGCCGAGATGAAGCAAAAGGCAAAGCTGCTGCCGAAAAGTTACAAGCTGAAGGTTTGAATGTCATTTTTCATCCCCTTGATGTCACTAATGATGAAAGCAGCCAGAAATTAGCTGAATTTATTCGTGAGCAGTTTGGCAAACTCGATGTCTTAGTAAATAACGCAGCCATCTACATCGATTCTCAAACAGGTGGAAACAGTGTGTTTGATGCCAAAATTGACACTTTGCGGCAAACGATGGAAACAAATGTTTACGGTGTTTTGCGAGTGACTCAAGCGTTGATTGGGTTGATGCAGAAACAAAATTATGGACGGATAGTGAATGTTTCTTCTGGCGCGGCACAACTGACTGATATGGGAAGCGGTGTTCCTACGTATCGCATTTCCAAAACCGCTTTGAATGCCTTAACGCGGATTCTTGCGAACGAATTACAAGGCAAAAATATATTAGTGAATTCCGTTTGTCCAGGTTGGGTGAAAACCGATATGGGTGGTCCAAACGCACCCCGCACACCAGAGCAAGGAGTCGATACGATTGTCTGGCTGGCAACTCTTCCTGATGAAGGTGCAACGGGTGGATTCTTCCGCGATCGCCAACCAATTGACTGGTAATATAAAGGAGTAGAAAATGAATAGATTACAAGGAAAGTATGCCTTAATCACGGGGGCATCACAAGGATTAGGAAGGCAACTCGCAATTGATTTTGCTCGTGAAGGAGCAGCAGGAATATCGATTGTGGCGCGTAATGTTGAGTGGCTGAATCAAGTGCGTAAAGATATCCAGGAAATCGCACCCAAAACACAAGTTCTCATCATTGGCGCTGATTTAACTAAGCACGAAGATATCGAGCGTGTTGTTGCGACAACTTTATGCGAATTCAACAGTCATCTCGACATTTTAGTGAATAATGCATCGAGCATTGGTCCCTCTCCCATGCCTTACTTACTCGACTACCCGCTTGAGGATTTCCGTAACGTTATCAACACCAATTTAATTGCCCCATTTTTACTCATTAAAAAGGCATTACCAGCGATGATTGAAAATGGCGGTTCCATTATCAACGTCACAAGTGATGCAGGGGTAAATGGTTACCCTGGTTGGGGCGCTTATGGCATCTCGAAATTCGGTATTGAAGGAATGTCCCAGACATGGGCGGCGGAACTTGAAGACAGCGGTGTGCGCGTCAATTGGGTAGATCCAGGTGATATGAATACCGCCATGCACCGTGCAGCAGAACCAGAGGAAGATCCCACCCAATGGGCAAATCCAGCAGATGTGACTGAAGTGTTCATTTACTTAGCTTCGGATGAATCACGCCACGTCAACGGGCAAAGATTTCAAGCTCAGGAAGAAAATTGGGGTCAGCAAACAGAAGAACCAGCGCTCGTTTAAATCGGTAACAAGTAAGTAGTGAGCGCTTAAGCGCTTACTACAACAAAATTAGTAATACTCATGAGTCATCTATCGAAAGAAGTGTTTTTCATAATCAAAAGTACTACTTTCAAAAAGTAATGATTCATACAACAATACTGTTGGTAGATGTTATATGTTAACAAAACCCTTTACTTTTACACTTCCGGCGGAGCTTTCCGCAAAAGAACCACCAGAGCGCAGGGGAATTGCCCGTGATCAAGTGCGATTGATGGTCATTAACCGTAATGACTATAGAGTCGAACATACCTATTTCAATAGCATTGGTGAATTCCTGCGCCCTGGTGATTTATTAGTCTTTAATACCAGTCGTACCCTTCCGGCTTCTCTTGATGGCTGTGAGATACCGAAAGGACAATGTATGGAAATCCGCTTAGCGCAGCATCTTGCGGATGATTCTTGGCTTGCTTTACCTTTATGCCAGCAACTACCCACCTGTAGCTTGCAAACAGGGACGCAGATTGACTTTGGTCGAGGGTTAACTGCTACTGTAGAGAATCGCGACACTCATATTCCGCAACTATGGAAAATCCGCTTCTCAAAATCAAGAACTGAGTTGATGGACACACTCTATCGCCTAGGGCGTCCGATTCGTTATGAATATGTTTCAGCACCTTGGGATTTAGACTACTATCAAACTGTCTACGCCAAAGAACCGGGTTCCGCAGAGATGCCATCAGCAGGACGAGCTTTTACGTGGAAGCTACTTTTTAATTTAAAGCGCCGTGGGGTGGAAACAGCACACATCGTACTACATACGGGTTTATCTTCTTATATGGATGATGAACTGGACGCACAGCATCTCGCCTCAGAAGAAGAATATTATATCAGTGAAGCAGCGGCACAGAAGATTAACCACACCCATAAGGAAGGAGGACGAGTCATTGCCGTTGGTACTACCGTAGTCCGCGCTTTGGAATCGGTTGCAGATGCGAATGGGAAAGTACAACCTCAACATGGCTACACGCGATTACATATTACTGCTGAGCATAAACTTAAAACAGTGGATGGTTTGCTAACTGGCTTGCATGAACCAGAAGCCAGCCACCTCGACTTGCTGACTGCGTTTCTTGCAGCACAGAAGATTAAGCAAGCTTACGAGGATGCTGTGCAGCGAGGTTACTTGTGGCACGAATTTGGAGATTTGAATCTGATTTTATGAAAACACAAATTGAGAAATTATCGAAACCTATCATCGAAAAAGTTGCCATTGTCGGTGCTGGACTTGGTGGTCTAGCTACTGCTATAGCACTGCGAAAGCAAGGGTTCGACATTCACGTTTACGAAAAAGCACAAGAATTTCGTCCTGCAGGCGCTGGTCTCACTATTGCTCCAAACGGCTTAAACTGCCTTGCTGTCATTGAACAAAGCATAGTTGAAGACCTTAAACGTTCGGGCTGCGACGTTCGTCAGGGAATTTTCAAAAAAATGACAGGAGAAACAATCGCGATTAACCCAATAAGAAGCAGGTATTTAGAGAAATACGGACAGCCATTTCTAACGATTTGGTGGTGGCGTTTGCAACAAATCCTTGCATCAAAACTACCACCCGAAATCATCCACCTCAATCATCGCTGCGTCGGCTTTGAACAGAATGATAACGGTGTGGAAATATACTTTGAAAATGGAAAAAAGGTATATGCAGATTTACTGGTTGGAGCCGATGGTTTAAACTCGGTTGTCAGAGAAAAGTTAATTGGGGATGGGAAGCCTCATTATGTGGGAAGTATGATTTGGCGGGCTGTCATCAAATATAACTACGAGCTACTTAAGCCTGATGAAATCATTTCTATAAAAGGAAATAAACAGATAATGCGCCTTCTTAATGTAGGTGACGGATATATCTTTTGGGCTATTCGTAAGTTATCGTCAGATTTCTCTGTTTCCGACAGTGCGACTCTTGCTAAGTCTCGCGTTCTTAATGAAGTTGCTGAGTGGGAAGAATCTTTGCGAGGACTCGTAGACGCAACAGAAGCTGAGCAAATCTTGGAGGGACCTATTTGCGATCGCCCACCATTAGCCCACTGGAGTAAAGGCAGGGTAACACTCTTAGGAGATGCTGCTCATCCAATGGCAACTTCGATTGGACAGGGTGCTAGTACCACTTTTGAAGATGCATACGAACTTGCCCAATGCTTTTCCCAATCATCTAGCATTGAAGAAGCTCTTAGTAGCTACGAGAAGCGCCGCATTGATCGCACACAAATTATCCAAACCCGCAGTGCATTGGCGGATATGCGCAGCTATGAAACCGACAGCGAAACATTTTCTAGGCAGACGCAGGAGCAGTCACAAACGCCGACTGGTGAGGAGTTTCTAGATTGGCTTTATAATTACAAGCCTTTTATGACGGCTTAAACCAGTTTGTTAACAGATCCGAACCCAAACAATTCCTCTAATAATTCACTTGCTTGCTCTAAAGAGTTCAACACTTTGTAAGCCAAACTTTTTATTTGAGCAGATGGCTGTTCTAGATCAGGAACCATAATAGTACACATCCCAGCCGATGAGGCTCCTTGGACACCGACATATGAGTCCTCAAAAACCACACATTCTTGAGGAGCAACACCAATTCTGCGACTGACTTCTAGAAAAATATCAGGAGCAGGCTTACCTTGGGCGACATCTTCGCTTGTGACAATTGTTGCAAAATTTTGATAAATACCAGCGCTGGTCAAACGTCGGATTGTTCTGACTAAAGATGTCCCAGTTGCCAAGCCAAGAATGACTCCAAGCGTACTTAACTGATTTAATAATTCTAATGCACCTGGTTTTATAGGAAGACCTTGTTGCATTTCTCGATCATCTCCGAGTTCAATGCGTTGGGCTGTAACAGACTCAAAAGGAAAGCTTTCGCCATATCTTCTTTTTAAAACTTTTTTCCGCCATGACAAGTCTCGACCGACAAACTTTTTGTATAAGTCGTTGAATAAATCGTCACTCATCTCATAGCCATGATTTTCTAGAGCTTTCTTCCAAGCCCAGCGAGCAATTCTTTCTGTGTCAAAAAGCAGACCATCCATGTCAAAAATTGCGGCTTTGAAATATTGCGACATATTAGGTTCTTTCAGTAACATAGTTTTGCGCCAATCGCGCTTCGTGATATGGCGCGAGCTTATACTTTTATAAGTCGTATTTCTTACTTCATCAAGGAATGCAACTATTCCTTAATTTACTCAAAAATTTTGGCGCTCGCCGTCATTGGTAGAAACAATCGCGTAAGGGAAATCTGGGAAACGAATAAATTCATAATGTTCGTAAAAAGAGCCAGCCTGCTCATCTTGGGTTATACATCTAAAAAATGCCTATTGATGCAGCCCAAGATTACATTTAAAATGTAGAGTTTTATAACCCAAAACCCGTGCTTTCATCTCAGTTACCGACGATTAACGCCCTGAAACAACCCACGAGTTCCGCTTGGGTGGAACAAGCAATATCTAACTTAGACACCATTCTCCTCGACCACTCCCACTGCGAGCGCAAAGCAGCTAGTGCAGCGTTAAACTTTATGTTTCGCTACCCTTCTAATGCCAAAATGGTGCGGGAACTCACCAAAATCGCCCGCGAAGAACTAGAACACTTTGAACTGGTCAATCAATGGCTGGAACGCCGGAATATCCCCCTTGCTAATTTACAGCCGCCTCCTTACGGTGCTGGTTTGAAAGCACAAGTTCGCCCCAAAGAACCAGAGCGGTTTTTAGATTCTTTGCTCGTCACCGGTTTAATTGAAGCTCGCAGTCACGAACGCTTGGGATTGTTAGCAATTCACTGCCCTGAGCCAGAATTAGCGAAATTTTATCACAGCTTGATGGCATCTGAAGCGCGGCACTATGGTACATACTGGGTTCTGGCTGATACTTACTTTGACCGTGAAATTGTTATGCAACGACTGGATGAGTTGGCAGTTGCCGAAAGTGACTTGTTAGCAAGTTTGCACCCAGAACCCCGTATCCACAGCTAAAAGTACCAGGAGAGAGACAGCTTGATGATTACTGGTATTAATCATATCAATCTATCTGTCAAAAACTTGGAAGAATCTTTCCAGTTTTACCAAGAAGTTTTAGGCTTTCAACCGATAGCAAAATGGAAAAAAGGCGCTTACTTTCTTGCGGGGGATTTGTGGTTTTGCATCTTTGAGGATGAAAACACCAGAGATGCTCCCCTCAAAGAGTATACCCATATTGCTTTCACGGTTTGTGAACAAGATTTTGCAAAAATCAGTGACCGGATTAGAAACTCACAAGCCAAAATTTGGCAGGAAAATACCAGTGAAGGTGCATCTGTTTACTTTACTGACCCGAATCATCATAAACTAGAGATTCACGCTTCCGATTTGGCAACACGAATTAAGACAGCAAAGGAAAATCCCTATGAGGGGATGGAGTTCTTTGTCTAGAGCTTTTAATACTGTTATTGCAAATGAAAAGTTACTATAAGGATTTTTTGATTCGTAACTGGGAAGAGCGCGATCGCGCTCCTGCGGCTGAAATTATCCGGTCTGTATTATCAGAATACGGTTTGGGTTGGGAGCCACAAGGAGCAGACCGAGATGTGCTGCAAGTGGAAGAATACTACTTAGCAACTGGGGGAGAGTTTTGGGTAATCGAATACCAAAACCAACTTGTGGGTACTGGGGCATACTACCCGATCACACGAGGGGAAAAAGCCGTAGAAATACGCAAAATGTATCTTTTACCCAGCGTGAGAGGTTTAGGATTGGGGAAATATTTGCTACAACAGTTAGAAGCAGCGATTGCGCGGAGCGCAGCGCCAGAGGCGATCGCATCCCGTGGTTTTCAGCAAATTTGGATTGAAACCGCCAGTGTTTTGACCGAAGCAGTCAAGCTGTATGAAAGCAACGGATATCAAAAAGCAACAGGCGTAGAAACAGCTCGTTGCGATAGAGTGTATGTCAAAGTTCTTTAATTTTGCTCTATTAAAAAAGCCTGGTTTCCCAGGCTTTTCATCAGTTAACACGATTCAAGGTCAATCTTAGAGGTAGGATTGATCCCTGTTATTTAAGAGGTTGCGAGGAAGTTCGGCAGAGGATTGCCACCGTTACGACCAACAGCGGGGATTTTCAACAGAGCATCCGTCGCTTGCGTGGTGTCGTCATTGGTTTTGACGTTGGGGTCGATGGTGACGGAGTTTTGGTCTCCTGGATGTCCGTTAGGAACGAACAGTTCCGGGTGGTCGAAGGGCGCTTTTTGATAGCGGACTCGTTCATCAGTCAACCCTTTCAAAAAGGCAACCAGCGCCTGTTTATCCTTTGGTTCCAGGTTCAGCACTCGCAAACCGCCAAAGTCCCCGCCCCGACTGTAAAAATCAACCACTTGCTCCAGCGTCGCCTGACCACCGTTATGGAAGTAGGGGGCAGTGAGTTCGACATTGCGAAGTCCGGGTGCCTTGAAGGCTCCGTCTGCAACCACCGTTTCACTGGGACTTAGCGGGGGATTGAGCGTAGGGGGGTCTTCGCCGAGGAGATCTTTAAATTTCCCTTGCTGAGCCAGCCGTACCTCGGAGAGCGGATTGCCCAACGGATTTCCTGACTCATCTTTATCATTCCTATCAAGACCACCCAAACCGGGGTCTTCGCTGGAGGGTCTGACACCAATGCTGAAGAAGCCAGTGTCTTCGGCGAGCCCACCAGCCTGCACAGGCGCACGTGAGATTCGTCCCCTTTGAGTTACGGTACTTACTGAAGCGGCGGTCAATTCCGATCCTGCGTGGCAGCCAATACACCCACTATTCTGGAAAATGGTCCACCCCTGCTGTTGCTGGTCAGTCAGGGCGTTAGGCTTCTTGGCTAAGAACTGGTCAAAAGGTGTATCATCAGACACCAATGTTGATTCGTACGCCTGAACTGCCAACCCAAAGAACAGCGAGAAGTTGTACTCCATCTGCGTGTATTCGATAGTGCTCAAGCGGCGCTTCGGCTTACGGAGGAAGGTTCGCTCGCCGGTTTTTGGATCAACTCGGATGACCACATTTGATCGCCACCACTCCGGTTTGAAGGCGTCCCGGATCAACGCCTCGTAGGACTTTCTCAGACCTTGTCTGGGCGAATTGGCAGACGATCTGCTTAAAGGACCTAAAACGCTGTCATCATAAGCCACAATCTGCTTGGCAAGGGGCTGCAAGGCAAGTAGCTTCTTACCGAGTTTTCTACCAAACCTTTTCAAAGGCGTGGGACTTGATGGCGAAAGTTGTTGCCCTGAGGAGTCAGTGCTGTCGGTAGTGCTTTGACTGTTTTGGGACGCCTGCGAATCAGGGTTATTCTCAACCGCCTGACCTTGGGCGTTGGTCACGCTAACCGTATCGTTTGCTTCGGACTCCTCAACCCTAAACGGTGAGATGATACTGGTGTTTTCAAATGCCGTCTCGAAGGCATTAAGCGGCGGTCCCACCGCCTGTGAAGCTAGAGAGGAATTATTGAGACTAACTTGCACATCTTCCAGCCGCCTCTGGGTGGTTGCTTTCAAAACAAAAGCATTCGGGTCTCTCAACCCTAAGGGATTCACCCCGTTGAAGGTGTTCTGAGCCAGTCCGTCCCAGAAGTTACGAAAGTTGAACACTGCGTTGATCACCGACGGTGAATTGCGGGGCGTTACCCGACGTACGTTCGTGCCTTTGACATTGAAGACATCATCCTTCAAAGGCGTCACTTTGTCCTTGTCACTGCCAGGATTGACGTCAACGAATTCTGACCTAAAGACCCCTTGAGAGCCGGTGACGTCATTACTGTCCGACACAACGGTCGATGAAATGTTATTTGGGTCTGCCAGCTTATGGAATGGGTAATCTGCTGCCGTCAACTGGTAGTTCGGACTGCCTCCCGTAGTGAAAGCCGTATCCAAAAGACCTGGGCTGATCTGGTTCTTGGATCTGTTGTCAACTCCGGCATGAAAGTGACAGCTGGCACAGGACTGGATGCCATCGCTGCCAAGCTGCATATCCCAGAAAAGAGATTTTCCTAGGGCGATCGCAGCCTTTTCGTCCTTTACGAAATCTCCTAAATTCTTTGGTTTTGGAACCTCTATCTGCGACAAGGGAAGCGGCCCATTGACCTGCGCCGATACACTATGTCCGGCTAAAATTGCAGCCATCACTAGTGCAGCAATTGTCGTGCCCCTTTTTATTTTCGTGCTCCAAGACAATTTGGATGCTAGGTAATTGCGTCCTCTTAGCATCCCGCCTGCCCACATGGCAATGATTTGTGTTACTTCTAAAAGTCTTGATAGCAGATGGATAAAAGGGAAAGCAGAATGATCCCTTCTCCTACTTGCCTTTTGGGTGTCTTTCGACTCCTCTAACTCAGGCAAGCTGCTATGGCTATTTTTTCTAGCATGGCTCATTTGTTTTTCTGTTTTTCTGGTTTTTTGCCAAAATTCTGAGTCAATTTATGCTATAAGTCTGTTGCAACAATATGTGCTGCTTTAAACAGGGTTTCTAGAACCTAATTGAAGCCATACGAAACAAAATATGGCTTGAGTTATCTTTCGCGTTCACTCAGCGATTTTACGCAAGATAGAAATTATTTAATACGATTTTTACATTATCCTGTTTTATACAAAGTATCGGTAAAGTAGAAGGTAGTCATTGACCTGAAATGAAAAACTGGACTCAAAATTTTAAAGGTTTACTCAACCTTTTTCTACAATCCAACTGCCCCCTTTGCCAACGTCCGACCTCCCAGGATTTGTGTCAAAACTGTAGCAGACAGTTGCAAAAATGTCACCTAAAAGACCCCAAATATCTGTGGAAAGACCCCCTACCAGTGTTTGCTTGGGGGGCGTATAGCGGTATCCTCAAACGGGCGATCGCTGCAATGAAATACGAAAATCAACCCCAAATTGCCCGTCCTTTGGGTCAATCCTTAGGAGAAGCATGGCTATTGCATACGCCCGTTTACGAGAAGATTGTGGTTGTTCCTATTCCACTCCACGCTAATAAGCAAAAAGACCGGGGATATAACCAAGCTGCATTGATAGCCCAAAGTTTTTGCGAAACAACTGGATTAAAATTGAAACAAAATGGTTTGCAAAGGGTGCGAGCGACTGAAGCGCAATATTCTTTATCAGCCTCTAAGCGAGCCAAAAATTTAACTGAAGCTTTTGGAATAGGCAAAGATTTTCGCCGCCGTCCAGAAGTTCCGGTGCTTTTGGTTGATGACATTTACACAACGGGTGCGACTGCTATGTCTGCTATGCAAACACTTAATCAAGCTGGAATGAAAGTTTTAGGGTTAGCAGCATGTGCTATTACCTTAAAGGTGTAGGGGCGCAAAGCCCTATCGTGATAAGTAAGTTACTATGTAAGTATGATTTTTTTGAATGTGGCGTGAATTCTTACCCCCTACCGTCTCCCTGCATAGGCAAATTCTGCTTAAGAAAACTATAATTAACCAGATTACTCTGTTTTTGTGGGAATAGTCTTTGGAATGATAAATAAGGGTTTGGCGGTGGGATTGAAACAAGTCACAATCATTCCTGCCACGTTACTAGCAATTGGTATAGGTACAACAGCAGCATTTGCTCAAGCCAATAAATTTTATAATCCACTTTCTATACCTGTCGGTAATGAAATTAGTGATACACTCTCTGACAAAGACATTCCCACAGGTCAAGGTGGATTTGCCCGTGATTACATGGTGAAGTTGAATAAGGGCGATAATCTGGCAGTTGATCTGGTGTCTGACAGTTTTGACTGTATCATCACACTGCTGGGACCCAATGGAACAACATTGGCGGAAAATGACGATGGTCCTGATGGTACCAGCAATTCTCTACTTTTTACCCGAATCACAGAAACAGGTAATTACGTCATTCGCGTTCGGTCTTTTGGAGAAACTGGCGTTGGAGCTTTTAAACTTAAGGTGACACGGCTACAGGCAGTTAAGTAAACTGCCTTACAATCAACGCGCTCATCGCCAAGCCAGGTTTGATAATCGGCGAGGAAGCAAGCTGCCGCCCAGCATTCGAGCCAATCGAGAGCTTGAATTAAGGATCGTTGACGAATTGTCTTTGATCTACCCAATCACCACCATCGCTTACGAGATTGTCAAGGCGCGAGGCGATAAAGCTTTTAGTCCGGTGATGGTTGGGCAGTACTGGCAGATAGAAAACTTTGCTGAGTACTGCGAAGTGCGAGAAGTCGAGGGCTGGCAAACTGCGCAGATCCGGCAACAATTAGGGCTACAAAAACAGAAACATTCAAAAGGGGACGCCATACCCGCAACCCATGCCGTTGATGGTGTTGCTCTAGCCTGTAGCGCGTTCATTCAGTACGGCATTACCTCGACTCATTCGATGGGATGGCGAGGCAACGTGACTGTAACGCCTGCGCCCTTTGCAGTGATCCGGCGTCCTCCGGTTAGCCGTCGTCAGCTTCATCTAATGGTGTTTGCCAAGGGTGGAGTAAGGCGCAAGTATGGCGGCACTGTTACCCGCCATGGATTTAGAAAGGGCGATTTAGTTCAATCTCCCAAGGGTATCGGCTACGTCAGTGGCGACACCGAGAAACAAATATCTGGAGCGCGATGCTAATTGGAAACGATTAGGACAGATAGCATCTAGTAAGATTCAACTACTGCGCCGCTCAAACGGTCTGATTGTGACTTACTAGATTTTGTAAAGCCGTCCTTCGCTTCGCGCGCATGACGGGGTTTCAAACCCAAATTTTCGATGAAATTATGAATTGTAAATTATGAATTACGAAACTTTTTTCTGATTTACAATTCATGATTTTCCAAAGTGGTTAGTACACAAAGAAATAAAGCTTCTGTCCACTCAACGACTGCGCCGTAGGTATCTCCTGTATGTCCACCTAATTTATGGTTAAACCAAGCACCAGTTAGAGTGGCGATCGCACTTCCAGCGAGCATCATTCCCAAGGCGAAAAACAAACTTTTGTCTAGCAGTATTTGTAAACCACTCAAACTCATCATCAATAACAGCCCTGGTAGCAAATCTTTGTAGGAACGAATCGCTTGTTTGTGAAATGCGCCTTTGCCAGTAGGTTTTAGGTATCGATATTGGGCGATCGCCACTTGTTGACCCCAACGTCCCCACCCACAAGCAACCATCAAAACCAACCAACGGTTTTTCTCTAAATCTGTCAATGCCGCTGTTTTCATTAATACTAAGGCAATTGCTGCCATTGCTCCAAACGCACCTGTAGCACTATCTGCCATCACCTCTAGTCGTCGCTTTGGGTCACCCACTGCCAATCCATCCGCAGTATCCATTGCTCCATCTAAGTGTAGCCCACCGGTAATCGCAATCCAAACACACACCACCAAAACGCTACGGGTTAGCGTTGGCACACCTAAATAATTCATGCCGACATCAAATAGCCCTAAAATTCCCCCAATGATTAACCCTACTTGCGGGGCAAACCGTGCCACTCTGCTGAAGTCTAACCCGTTTACATAAGGTAGGGGAATGCTAGTATAGAATATAAGAGATGCTGCTATATCTAACAGCAGTTGTTTCCACCACTGAAAAAAATTAGTCATATTTTTGACATTAATAACAATTTCCTGTATTTGCCAATTAAGGAATAACACTGACAATTGAGCGACATACAGAGCCATTAATTTTTAAAGCTTTAAATAAGATTTCCATTTATGAGAAACTTATCCGAAAAATTTTGTTATTCTTATCTCAGTATAAAAAGTTAAAACCTTGTATAGGATTAACACTTTTATGCTGGGGTTAGGCAGTCAAAATTTAGTTCACTGGCAGTTTAGCAGTGCTGTTTCTTAAAAACCAGTTATCACAGCTTTTGAGTTATTCGCTCTACAGAGTTGATATTTGATTAAAATGTAGGGGATAAAAAAAGCTGTTGTTTTGACTGCTTTACTGTGTTATATCTCACCTGCCCTCTTGAAGTTGTTTAATTATGAGCCATCATCTACCTAACGCAAAGATACCAGCCCCGTGCATTATCAGTACAGGTGTGGTTGTAAATAAGCTTGATATGCGGCGATTGCTGACGGATTTAGGTCGTGTCCGCTACATATACACTTACGCAGGTAAGTTGCAGAGTGAGGGTGAAGGGGATGTTATGGAAGTATTTGCCAATCCACAACGTTCTACCCTAGTCGCAAATCATGCTCTTTACCTGAATGTTCACAGTTTTGATTACTTGGAACTGAAACAGCCTTCACAAAAAGAAACCTACTTTGACCTAGTGCAAGAAGGGGTGTGTCTGCGACTGATTCCTCTGTCAACTCCCTTGCAAGAGCGACAACAACGTTGCTTGAATGTCAACGATATAGAAGTGATGATGGAGCAAGTACTATCAGCAAAATGGGATGCAGAATTTGACGACGATAATTCAGATTTGCTCTAAAGCTCCATCAGCTATCAGCATTTCATCTATCAGCTTTTGAGCATTCTTTAGTAAAAAACGTCTTTATACAGCTAAATTAGGATAACCAGTTAGCTAAAAAGCTGAGGTTGAGGAGCTTTTCGCCTGGGCGGGTTTGCCTTTGAGGCGAGGAGCGTTGCTGAATGTTTGATAAAGGTTAATTGTCTCTTGAAAGCAAAATTTTCTTTTCAACGTCTGACCAGCTGTAGCCAAACGAAAGCTAGAGCCGGGATTTTTTTTACCCCTCATGGTCCGGTGGAAACCCCACGATTTATGCCGGTGGGGACGCTGGCAAATGTCAAAACTCTAACTCCTGCTCAACTGCGGGATACGGAAGCACAGATGATATTGTGCAATACTTATCATTTGCACCTCCAACCAGGTGAAGCAATTGTGGCTGGAGGTGGAGGACTGCACAAATTTATGGGCTGGAATGGTCCGATCCTGACTGACTCTGGTGGGTTTCAGGTCTTCAGCTTAAGCGAAATGCGAAAAATCAGTGAAGAGGGTGTCACGTTTCGCTCACCTCATGATGGTCGAATTATTAATTTAACACCAGAACGCTCGATTGAGATTCAGAATATTTTAGGGGCAGATGTCATCATGGCGTTTGATGAGTGTCCGCCGTACCCAGCAACTCGAGAAGATGTGGAAGCAGCAACGCTGAGGACTTACCGTTGGCTAGAACGTTGTATTGCGGCACATCAACGCAGTGACCAGGCATTGTTTGGGATTGTACAGGGAGGTGTGCATCTCGATTTGCGCTCCTCTGCGGCTATTGCTTTAGCACAGTTGGATCTGCCCGGATATGCTATTGGTGGTGTGAGTGTGGGCGAACCGCCAGAACTGATTGCAAAAATTGTGGAAGCGACAGCACCCCTGCTCCCACCAGAAAAGCCACGTTACTTGATGGGTGTAGGTACCTTTCGAGAAATGGCGATCGCGATCGCTTCAGGTGTCGATTTATTTGACTGCGTGATTCCCACCCGGTGGGCGAGACATGGAACGGCGATGGTGCAAGGCGAACGGTGGAACTTAAAGAATGCACAGTTTCGTGAAGATTTTACGCCTTTAGATGAAACTTGTCCTTGCTACACTTGTCAAAACTTTAGCCGTGCATATTTGTCTCATTTGGTGCGATCGCAAGAAATCTTAGCTTACACTTTGTTAAGCATTCACAATATTACTGAAGTCATTCGCTTTACTCAAAATATACGCAAAGCAATATTAGAAGACCAATTTGCCACAAAATTTGCCCAATGGCTGACTCCCACACCGCAATCAGGTTAAACAATGAGCAGGAATTCTTTATAATTGTTTGGGCAAAGATGAGAGGGATGTTAAGATTCTGATATTATATTTATCAGTCTTTTTGATAGATGTTTTTGTACAACCGTAGGAACTATGGTGGTGCTGCCTGTGGAGGTAATTGTTACTCAGTGTCTCGATTCGTTCGAGTGGCTGGAACATCCTCAGAAGCAGGAACTCCTGGTAGCGATGTCAGGAAACTACGTTCCTATTGGACGTAGACAAGGTTCACGATACTTGTCAGGAACTCCTAGTTGAGTGCAAACCCCACGAATAAATTCGGGGGCTTGTGGTTAACGCAACCTGACCAGCTTCAGTCCTTTACTGGACTACGTTTAGAGAAAGTGCTAAAAGTCCCACCTACAAATGCTTGCCAGTTTGTAGCTCTGGAACCAGACGATTAAACAAGTTTATGGGAGTTAAGCTAGTGTCGTTTGGATATGCCGACTCTAAAGATTAGCGAGGCAAACTTTACCCGAAAGGGTTTCCCGGCAACGGGAGTTTAGGGATAAGTTTGGCGTGCAATTTATTGCACGTCGAGCTTCATCCCCATAAATAGAATTTAGGGGCTTCCGCTCTTTGATTTTCGGTGAAAGCTGTGTTGGATAGGTGGATTTAATAAATATGGAAGCAGCATTGTTATTAGCAAAACTACCTGAAGCTTACCAAATCTTCGACCCGCTGGTAGATGTTCTACCACTCATTCCTGTGTTCTTCTTGTTGCTGGCTTTCGTTTGGCAAGCAGCGGTTGGTTTCAGATAAAATTGGTGGACGCGATTAATCGCGTCCACCACCATGATGGAAATATCACAGCATTAAGCAGGGTGGACAATGTCCACCCTGCTTAAATCTATATAAGATAAGTTCTCACTAGTACAGGTTGGCGGAAATCAAAGTACCATACCCGAAGGGAAGCCCTTCGGGTTCGCAGTCGCCGTGAGAGCGGGAAACCCTCCAAAGGGCGCTGTCTCACCGCTACGCGTCTACAAGATTGACGAAAAGCTTATGGTGTAGGTATTTTGAATTTTAAATTTTGAATGCGTGAATTCTGCAAAGCGGTACTAGCTAGCTTTAAGCGCTGCTCTTAATTCTTTGAGAACACGACCGATTTCTATAAATTCCAAGTTATTGGAGAGCTTTTTAAGAGTTTCAGCATCGCTTTTAATAACAATACCATTGTAAGCCTTGATAGCGGCATTCAATTGACTAACATCTACAATAAGCCGTACTAGTTGTAATCCAGTTCCTAGCGTTGCTTCTGAATCAAAACCTTCTAATAAACCTGCTACGTTGTCCACAAGCACTGTGTTGCTTGTAAGAGCAATGTTATTGTAAGTCTCAATAGTGGCATCCAATTGACTAACATCTAGATTGTATTTTTCTCCACTTAGAGCAAGCTGATTATTAGCGACTAACTGTACTGGTTGTAATCCAGCAACAGTTACGCCCGGCGTTGCTGCATAATCAAAACCTTTTAATAAACCTGCTACGTTGTTCACAAGCCCTGTAATTAGAGATTGAGGAACTCCTGAACTAGATAAAGAAGTCTGTACCTTACTAATTGCTGTACTAGCAGCAACTCCTCGCACTAGGATGACGACTATCGCACTTCTTGGATTTTCAACACAAAAACCGCTGTCAATCCGGTCACCACAGCCACTTTGGTCTACTATCCTGGTAGCCACATTATTCAAACTTTGTTGAACTTTCTGTGGAATACTAATTGTACCGTTTACCTCAACTGATACATTTGTACCAGGTACGAGTTGAGTAGGTGCAGACTGATTTGTACGATTAAAAGTATCGCCAGTGAAAGTCGATGATTCTACGCTAGTTCCGTTAACAACATTCTGACCAGCATAGACTTTTAAGGGTGTAGCGCTAATAAGATAACCTGCAAACAAGAGTAAAAAACCCAAACTGAGGCGAGATTTTTGCTTCTTCATTGCTGCTGGATGAAATTTCCTAATTTTTCTATAAAAGCGAGAAGTTAGAACTGGAAAACATAGCCTGCACTCAAGCTTAAGCCAGTACCTTTATCAAGATTGTCAGTTACGTCTGTGAAAATAGCATTGAAGACTACGGGGGTTTCTCGCAAAGGAGTAAAGGAAGCACCTACGTTAAGACTATTTCCAGTCCAGCTACTGACTACAGAGACTTGAGGAGCAACTCGTAAACCTACACTACCGAAAAAATTCACAGAATTTTCACCTGCTTCGATAGCCCCTTTAGAACGAAAACTCCCACTGCCAAGACCCAAAGATACAGTCAAAGGCAATGGATTATTGGGGTTATTTGGCTGTAAATAAAATGACTTAGTCACGACACCATAAAAGGTATCTTTTGCATTGTTGACTTCTCCCCATTTTACGGGATTTGACCAGCCAACAGCTACTGCCGTGCCATCCGTAAAGTATTTGTGGAGTTTAATACCTATACCTCCACTTTCACCAAAGTCAAAATTTTGACCGCCTAAGCTAGTAACGTTGATGTTGACTTCAGCACCTATGGATCTAAGCGCGTCTCCCAAACCAAAACCAACAGATGCAGAACCATCGATATTATCCCCATCAAAAGGTAAATATCCTCCAACACCCACATAGGCTTGACCCCAACTTGCACCATAAGCTGTGGGAGTCCCAGCACTGGAAGCCGGCGCTGCTCGACCGATAGGTCTGCCTTCTATAAGAATTGGGTCAATCAGAAGCTGTTGGCGTAACTTATTAATCTCTCCTAAAGTATCGCCAACAACACCGGAAGAATCTGTTTGAGCAATTCGCTTGGTTGGGGTAAATTGCTTAGCAGATGAGATTTTAGGTTTGATAAATTCTTTATCTTCCTTTGATATCATGTTGGGATATGAGACAACTCCAACAGGGATTTCACTTAGATCTGCTTTAGTAGTCAACTTTTGCAGTGGAGAAATGTCTAGAATATCATCTGTAGCAGATGTAGAATTCATTTTTTGACGAGGAGAAACGTCTAGAACACCATCTGCAGCAAATGCTGCATTTATAAAGATTACTGTTGTAGTCTGCATAATGGCGGTTGCCAAGGTTATTCCTAAACCCAAATAGATACACCGCGCATATTTAACTTTGAGACTAGCAGTAGCATTAAGTGTTTTTTCTCTAGTCATTAGAAATATAAGATACTTAGGATTGACCAATCAAACTAAAAACTTGCGAAAAAGCTGTTAGACATTTCATTCTCCTAATCATCCCTAATGACGAACACAGGTGAATTTAAGGGTTTTGCCTAAAGCTGAAAAGATGCAAGTTCAATGCGAGACCGTTAAATCCAGTAAATTGATGAAGTCATTGTTTGTCCTTTGTAAACGTATTTTTTTTCTTTGGCTCCAGTGAGAATACTTAATAGCTACAAAAGTTTATTGTTTTTTCAGTGAAAACACTTAATATAGCAATCCTGAACAACAAGATTCCCGACTTCTTAAAGAAGTCGGGAATCTGAGTTGCTTCCCGTGCGAATACTCTTTGCTAAAAATTTATAACTCTTAATAATACGCAAGAAAATAATATAATAAGTAATATATTTTCTTAAGGCAGGTCAAAACTTAGCCTTTACAGTCAGGCTTACAGTGAACGAGGTATCAGATATGGGTAACATCACATTCGTGAAAGAAAATCAAGAAGTCGTGGCGGCAAATGGTGCGAATCTCCGGGAGAAAGCCCTGCAAAACAACATCGATATATATAAATTCTTTGGCAAGATGATGAATTGTGGAGGCTACGGTCAGTGTGGCTGCTGCGTTGTCGAAGTCGTCGAAGGAATGGAAAATCTCTCGCCCCGCACAGATGTAGAAAATCGATTATTGAAGAAAAAGCCAGAAAATTGCCGTCTTGCTTGTCAAACCTTAGTTAATGGTCCAGTAAGCGTGGTAACAAAGCCTTAACGGTAAATAATCAAGAGTTAAAAGTCAAGGGTCAAAAAAGATATTTAACTTAGACTTTGAACCCGTAATAAATAACTCGTTGAAGCCGTGATAGTGGTATCCTAAAGTTGTTGACTGGATATTATAGAGAGGCTTTATTTCCATGCAAGTTAATGAACTGGGGTTCGTGGCGAGCATTTTGTTCGTTTTGGTTCCCGCTGTTTTTTTAATCATTCTTTACATTCAAACTGCTAGCCGCGAAGGGAAAAAAGATTAGTTAAGACCTGTTTTGTCCATTAAATAAAAACCCCTACACAACAAATGTAGGGGTTTTGTTTATCAACCGCAGTACCTAACTTACCGTCCTTGCCAACAATACTGGACAGGTGGCATTAACTCGAACATAGTCAGATAAAGAAGCTCCCAAAAGTCGGTCTATATCTACCAAATTCTTGGCAATTGAAGGACGCCGATCCGGAGAACCGAGTAATAATAAGTCTACGTTCCACTCATCTGCCAAGCGACAAATTTCTTCACCTGCTTTACCACTGCTGGTGACACAACGGGCTTGTACACCATATTTTTTAGCTTCTAAAAAAGCTGCAGCTAAAACAGGGCTTTGTTCTGGACTAATTTGTGTTGTGTCAGATTCTTTGCCGCGTAAATCTGTATTAATATTAGCCAGAATTAACTCCCCTCCCTTAATATCTCGCAGGAGGAATAAAGCCAAATTCAAGCAATTTTTGGCAGCATCAGAGTTATCCATCGCTACCATAATGCGGTTAAGTTTTTTGACATAAATGTCATCTTTGACCAGCAACATGGGGCGAGAAGATAATTGGAAAACGTACTGACTGACTGAATTCGATAAAATCGATTGCAACCGCTTGAGTCCACGTGAACCCATAATAATCAAGTCAGCATCGATTTCGTCAGCTACCTCGCAAACAACACGTTTAGGATCACCTTGCCTTAAAATCGAAGAAACTTTGCTGGGATCTAAGTTCAAATACTGGATCGCATTCGCGAGAATTTTGCCGCCTTCTTCCCATTTAGTTGTCATGGCTTCAGCAGAAACTTGGTCGGGAACAACGTGCAAAACTGTAACTTTTGACCGTTGGATTGATGGCACATCTATCAAAGTCTTGAGCATTTCTTCTGCATGCCCCAATCCAGAGACAGCTAGCAAAATTTTTTCTATCATCTTACGTCTTGTTGTTCAGGTTGCTTTGGGAACTAGCCTTTGGTCATGAGTCATGAGTCATTAATATACTGATGAAAAAAATGACAAATGACAACCGACATTTAAGTTTATTTGCACCTAGTTACCTAAATTTTCAACTAGGCTTCCTTGATTTCAGCTTACCCTCAATTTTGACTGATGAACTTAACGAATGATTATTAAATTTATTAGTTTTAATCTATGTTTACTATTTTTAATTAATGATTAGGTTAAGTATTGCAAAGAAGTGATAAGATATTTTTTTTATAAAAATTTAAAATTTGCTGTTCGCTATTTTTGTGTGATTTCGAGGTGGAGGCTGGGGCTTAAGGTGAAGAACACTTTTGCAAAAGGGGCTGTTGGGCGATCGCCCTTTGGGCAGTGCTTTCCCTTGCGATCGCCTCTGCTTTCAATAAAGCTGTCGCTTTTATTACACTAACCCAGGTAGCCAACAGAGCGCTATCAGAGGGGTTGCAAGCACGTAAATCAGCCAGAGTTGAAACCAGGTCAAACCACAGACCTTGTTTAGCATAGACTGAAATTCGCTCCTTAGGACTGAACCGCTTAAGAGTGGACTCAACATTGTTACTGACAGCAACCCGCTGTACCCAACCGTATACAGTGATGACAGAATTGGGCGAAGTATCCTGACCGCAGATTAAGGACACAGAGAATTGATATAATTGGTTAATTTCCAAAGGTGCAAGATTTCTTTGACTGGGTAAGGTGAGACTAGTTACACCAGATTCGCGACTGGGTTGAAAAGCCGTGTTTTGACGCTCCACGGCTCCACTTACGTTAAAGCCGTGGGATTCTTGGCTCTACGAGTCCACTTACCACAATCAGTTACCTGACTGCGCCAGAGGTGGTTCCCGACAACAAGCTTTTTGCTCCATTACAGAAGCCCGTTCCGATGCGCCCCACCGTACGGTTTCAACCATATATTTTGGTTTTCTGGTACTTGGTGCATGAAGATTTTACCTAGCAGTGCTTTTCCTACTAGAACCCCATATCTTCAGTTTTCAAGGTGCGATGCCTTTTCGGCTCTGGGTTTTTTAAGTGGTTGAATACCCTACCCACTGAAATAATGAACCCATATGTGAGTAGATTTTGCTCACAAGATGGACGAAGTTCAAAACCCCTTGGATGCTTGCTGCGGTTATCAGTTTGTGTTATTTGCTTTGTGATACGTGGGTTAGAAGTTTGTGCGTAAGTCGCTAAGGGTACGGGGAGTAGGGAAAGAAAGTAAAAAGTAAAAAGAAGTCTTTTTTAACTTTTGGCTTTTTACTTTTAACTTTTGCTTCATCTCCCTCATCTCCTCACTTAGGCTGCAACAGCTAAACCATTATGCCTGAGCAAAGGTTCAGTACTGGGTTCGCGACCCCGGAACGACTTAAACACTTCCATTGGATGCTTGCTACCACCAAGAGCTAGCACCGTATCGCGATAACGCTTTCCTGTAGCTTTTATAGCTTGCTCGTTGTCTAAGCCAGCTTCTTCAAAAGCTGCAAACGCATCTGCACTTAAGACTTCAGCCCATTTGTAGCTGTAGTAACCTGCCGAATATCCGCCAGAAAATATGTGCCCAAATGCACACAAAAACGAATCTTCTGGAAGTGGTGGTAAAACAGTTGTGGTCTTGGCAATGCGCGATCGCACATCTTTTGGAGTTTCCCCACTACCAGGACGATAGCGGTGGTGAAGTTCTATGTCAACAATGCTAAAGTGAATTTGCCGCAGCATGCCACTACCACTCATGTAATTCTTTGCTGCCAGTAGTTTTTGGTAATAATGCTCTGGCAAAGGTTCGCCAGTTTCGTAATGCTTCGCCATACCAAACAAAGTAGGTTTGTCGTAGCACCAGTTTTCCATAAACTGGCTGGGCAATTCCACAGCATCCCACTCAACATTGTTGATGCCTGCTGCACTGCTGTAGTCTACCTTGGTCAGCATATGATGCAAGCCATGACCAAACTCGTGGAACAAAGTTTCAACTTCATTGAAAGTCATGAGGCTAGGCTTACCATCTACAGGGGGAGTTTGGTTGCACACCAAATACGCCACAGGTAAGCGGGTAGTGGTTACCCCATTTTCCGTGACTTTGCCACGGTTGATACAGATGTCCATCCAAGCACCGCCGCGCTTTTCGGCTGGACGGCTGTAGGGATCTAGGTAGAAGTAGGCAATTGGGTTATTCGTTTCGTCCGCAATTTGGAAGTAACGCACATCCTCATGCCAAACTGGGGCTTGACCATCCGCAGGAGTGATATTTACGCCAAACAGCCGCTGCACTAGTCCAAACAAACCATCCAGCACTTGAGGAAGTGGGAAATAAGGGCGTAATTCTTCAGCAGTGAAGGCAAATTTTTCTTCTCGTTGACGTTCTGCCCAAAAAGTGATATCCCAGTGCTGCAAATTCTTTGCTTCTGGGGAACCTTTGGATGCAGCAAAAGCTTTGAGTTCTTCCAATTCCTTGACAGCAGCATCATAACTGCTAGAGCGCAGTTCTTCCAACAAGGACTCTACTGCCTCGACACTCTTAGCCATTTTACTAGCTAAGCTCAATTCAGCATATGTTTTAAAGCCGAGTAATTGAGCCAGTTCTTGACGCAACTCTAAAATGCGTTCAATTAACGGGTTGTTATCCAACTCGCCCGATGAAGCACGGGTGAGAAAGGCTTTGTATAATTTTTCTCGCAAGTCACGTCGGGTGCTATGCTGCATGAAAGGAGCGTAACTGGGGAAGTCCAAAGTGATGCGCCAAGGACCATTTTCTGGAGTGGCGTTTTCTTCTCCCGCAGCCCGTGCCGCTTGTGCTGCTAAACTGAGCAAGCTGGGGGGTAAGCCGTCGATTTCTTCTTTGGCTGTCAGTGTCATGCTAAAGGCTTTAGTCGCATCTAGCACGTGGTTAGAAAACTTGGTAGAAAGTTCTGCCAACTCCATCTGAATGGCGTTAAAGCGTTCCCGTGCTTCACCTTGCAAGCCAACACCAGAAAGTTCTGCATCTCGGATAGCAGATTCTACGATGCGTTGTTGAGCCGAGTCTAATGTTGCCCAAGTATCACTTGCACGGACTGCCTTAAAAGCATTGTAAATTGGTTGGCTTTGGCTGAGCTTATTAGAGAATTGTACCACCAGCGGCTGTACGTTTTCGTATGCTTCGCGAAGTTCCGGGCTATTTTTCACACCCATCAGATGGCTGACTACGCCCCAACTCCAATTTAAGCGTTGGGTCAGCTTTTCTAGAGGTTCTACTAAACCGCTCCAAGTAGGCTCTACATGAGCTTCTATAGTAGCAAGTTCCTTGTCTAGTTCTGCCAGGAGTTGGTTGAATGCTGGCACGACATCCTCTGCTTTAATCTCCCCAAAGGGAGGCAAACCAGAGCCTTTTAGTAAGGGATTCTCTGAGATAATGGCATTTGTACTCATAGTTTTGTGTGAGTAGCGCGTTAATAAGCTGTAAAAAGCGATTTTTCTTTATATATCATCTAATGTAGCGACATCTTTCTCTATTGCGGGTTTTTCGCAACTAAAGGCGTAACAACCGCACTCGCACATATTCAATAATTTGTTACCTCGACAGGGCTGGTTTTATCTTGTTGACTGAATGAGGGGTTGTGTAGCCACTTTTTCTAGCCCAATCACTTTCAGTAGGCTCTTCCAGTCTTCAGCAAGTCGTGGATCTTGAGGGCTTGCAAGGCGGAGTTCTGCTAAGGTTGTCAGGGCATCATACCAAATGCCTTCAAGAGCGTAAATTGCTACTTGTTGCTGTGGCGAGGGTTGTTTGAGCTGATTGCGTAGTGCTGCGTCCAAATTCACCCGTTGCACCCAGCCTTCTACATAATCCAATGTCGGTGGTTGCTTGGGGTCACATACGACACTGACTTTGAAGAACCAGTGATACTGCTTGTTAGTCTCTAGAGGAGTCGTGGTGTTTTGTAGTTGCACGCGAACAATTCCGGGTGCTTGCGGTACTGAGACGGGTGTGCGATAGATTGTTTTGTTTTTATCGGTTTGCAAAACAAACTCGATCGCCTGAAGGTCAGATTGGTGATAGGGAACATAGAACCAAAAGCTGGGCTGTTCTACACTGGTTAAACCCCACACCTTGGTCATTGTACTACCTTCCTCTTGGCTATTGCTCAAGCGCTGTTTATAACTTGGCACCAGAGCGGTTAAAGGTAAATCAAGCGCCGCACATTCTCCCCGTGAAGCTCCTTCCCCTCGGTTCCCTGGTGCGCCGCGATCAGGTGGCGGAGGGGGTGGGTTGAAGCGAATTGGCGCGGAGCGAGTTATTGTTGGTTTTGCCTGTAGTGCTATCGGACTGCTGAGGCAGCTCATGAAAACTAGGGTGAAAGCAGTTATTGACACTAGTCGCTGAAGAAATGGTTTCATTTGTCACTCCTCGTTTTAAGTGTTAGTAAAACTTGTTTTAAAAAATAAATTTTTGAGGAGCTTGGTCATTCCCTTATTCGGTAGGCAACGATGATGCTACCACTACCGATTAGGGCGATCGCAGAAGGAACAAGTGGAATCCAACCGCCCCACTGAATGAAAATAACAAGGCATACCCCGTAGAGGCAGGCGATCGCAACTCCAGTCGTAATCCCTAAATAAAGTGGTCGTCGGATGTACCAAGTTAGTAAACCACCTGTTAACGACCATCCCCAAACCCAGATTGTTTCCTGCCACACAGACCAAGCCCATAGGAGTGGTCGTCCATCAAGCGCCGCACTCAGCAATTGACTAATCATTTGTGCTTGCAGGATGACACCCGGTATTTTCTGCATCCCACCTTCGTTTGTCCAGTAGGGTGTGGATGAGTAGTCTTGGAAGCTTTCAGCTACTGTACCAATGAGAACAATCCGGTCTTTAACTCCACTAGAGTTGACTTTACCTGCGAGTACCTCTGTTAGCGTCACCTGCGGCACAAATTCCTGTAGCGAACGATGGGAGCGGTAATTCAACATAATTTGGTGTCCCGAAGCATCAATACCTTGGTATCCACTTGTATGTGCTTCTAGTGGCTTAAAGGAGGTCTTACCCAGTTTCCAGGCACCATCGGTCGTAAATTCCAGGGAAATATTTCGAGCAGCCAAGTAGCGCAGTGCTAGTTGTACGCTTAAGGCGTATGACGCTTTGCAAGGTGAAGAGGGTGGAGGTGTCAATGCTAGCAGATGCCGACGGACAATGCTATCGGGGTCAACTGCTACATCACTAAAGCCCAAGCGTTCTTGCGGTATTTCAGGTGGGGGTGGGATGCCAGGTCGCCTGGACTGGGTATCGCTAACTTGGCAAACTGCAATTAAGCGGCCCTCCTGGGTCGGATCTGCGCTAGCGCTGTTTTGCATCAGCGCTGCTAGGGCTGGTAAGTCTCGCCTCACGGCATAATCACGGTAGATATCCAATCCGATCGCTTGCGGTTGATATGCCTGCAATTTCTCCAACAATTTCAAGAGCGATTCATCTGAGAGCGAACCTCGGCGTTCCTCTTGAGGCTGTGATTGCACATCTTCTTCAGTAATCGTCACAACTAACAAGCGAGAATCAAGCTTCTCGTCTGGGCGTAGCCGCTGCAGTTGATCAAATGCTTGTAACTCGAATGGCTGAAGCATTCCCCGATATCGTACGCCCATGACTAAACCAGTGATTGCTAGACTCGCGCAGATGAGCCAAAGAAGATGAAGTTTTGAGTTCTTAGCTTCGTTTTTTGGGTATAAACGTAATCTTTCCCCCCCTCCCTGTCTCCCTATCTCCCTGTCTCCCTGTCTCCCTACCAACTCCCGCCAACTTGGTGGGACCTCTGCCAGATTCTGGTAAATCACAGGTAGCCAAGTTGCACAGGGAAATTGCCCCTCCAGCCCTTGCAGCCGTTCCCTTGCCTGGCGAACTGCCAGATAAAGCGATTTACCTCTAGCATACGCTTGTAAGAAATGTTTTAGAAATGTCTGCGCCACACGATCTGGTACTGGTTCACGCATGACAATCAACTGCGGAATCTGCAAAGGAGCAAATTCTCGTGCCAGTCCTAACCCATCACAGGAGTTGAAAATTGCCAACTTTAAGCCGCGCTCTACTGCCTGCTTCAAAGCATACTTTAATTGGCTAATTGTCAAACTCTCAGTTTGGTTAATGTAAATCTGACCTGTTTCCCCTGCACTTTGAGTTGAACTATGTCCTGCAAAAAAAAGAATGTCCCAATTTTGCTGCCAGAGATTATCTGTTAAGTCTTCACGGGCTGGCTCCACCAGAAAGTCAATTTTTGCGTCAGGCAGTTGCTCTAGGAGCGCACGGTCTGCTGATATATCTATACCAGTACTATCCCCTAATAATGCCAAAATTTTGACTGTGGCAGTTGCTCTTGAGGGAAGACGAACCTGTTCATAAGTAGGAGCACTTAAGCCAATTTCTGCATTTGGGTAGCGCTCCACTAGCTCCCAAAGATGCCAAGGGAGCTTCTGAAGTTGATACTCTTGAGTCTGCAAAATTACCCGAATTGCATCAGATGTCAGCAGTTTTTCCAGCCATTTCTCGCGGATGGGTCGAAAGGATTCAGATCCGAGCCAACAGTTAAGGCGATCGCCTAATTGTTTAGCTGCTTGTACACACTCCTCAACTCTGAAAATTTGCGTTGTTGGTTTTGGTAGCCCAATGGGACGAGCGGAAAAATCCAAGCTACGGTAAATTGCTTGCCAACGATTGAAGTCTAGTGGCAATTCTATGTTTGGCGGAAGTTCACCTGTGACTTCACTGTGAGGGCGGCTGTTCTCCTCACCAATCTGGAGTGTTACCTCAAACCCAGATTCAAAGCTCCCTTTTCCAAATCTCAAAACCACCAATTTAGTCACTGTAATTTCTTCGCTTCAATAGAGAAATTATTTTTCCAATGTTTGTAACTAGGCTAAAAGTCAATGGTAGATACTAAGGATAAAATTGTGGAATTTATACTTAAGAGAAAGTAAGTGTATTACCACTTACAGTCTCTATATACGAGTATCTTCATTTTTTATGCAGTTCCAATCACAGGAACTGAAATTGTTAGATTACTTTGCTTTTCAAACGAACAGTACTCCCAATAACCAGGACGATCTGGTGCCTTGGTGGAAAATGGAAATATTGTTCTATTTCTGTAAACCCCTAAATCATACTTTTGATTCAGCAATGCCCCTCATTTGTCTTATGGATGGCATTTCTACTCTTACTTGAACAAGAAAGAATCATTCGTCAGTCGCCAGGACTCAGTATGAATCCAGTGCGACTGGGTGACGAGTATTGGGTACAGTCCCAAAATCGTAGAAAAGGTGGTCAACGATTGGTTGCCCGTCCCAATCCCCAACCAATCGATTCTGACTTCTGACTTCTGACTCCTTCTTCAAAGTACTCCTAAGTGTACTATTCTAGTTTTCGTGGGTTTTTCATAATAAGTATAAAGACAATTTTCCTCGAATAAAGTCAAGTGACAAAGATGTCTATTAGTCTGGAGTCACTCGCTATTTCTGCAAAACAAAAAGTTCTATGCGCTCAAGGCAGGGTATTGTTGAAATCTTTTCCACGTTTGTGCAATTTGATGCAGATGCTTTCAGTCGTTGGGTTACCGATCCCAAGCTGCGGCGCAGTATGCACAATTGTGTAGAGCGGTCTTTGGAGGAGGAGTCCGAAACCTTTTGGGCAATTTACTGGCATCGCATCTGGGAAATTCAGGCAAGTCCACTCGCCGCCGCCCACATTACAGCCTATTTGCAAGAAGTCTGCTACTGGGTTGCAAAAAAAATGAAGATGAATACGCCGGGTCAACATTCTGTGGCAGACTTTTTCCAAACAGCGATCGCTCGTATAGACAAAGTTCTCAGAGGCTTCAACCCCCAGTTGAATTCAAATTTGAAAATTTATGCTGAATATGCCTTTAGCAATCTCATAAAAGATGTATTACGCAAGCGTCAAGAAGTCGATATGTGTACCGAGTGGGGATTGCTGCACAAACTCAGTCAAAAGCGACTGGTGGAGTCTCTGCGACAGGCAGGGTATAACTCAGAAACTATTGCGCGTTATATTCTAGCCTGGAGGTGTTTCCTCCAACTCTATGTGCCCACTGATGCTGCAACTGCTCACAAACTGGTGAAACCGGATAATGCAAGATTGCAGGCGATCGCGCAGCTTTACAACACCGAACGGCTGAGCCAACTGAGTTGTCCCAGTCCTGTTTCTACTCCAGAAAGTTTGGAAAGCTGGCTACTTGCCTGTGCTAAAGCCGTGCGTTCCTTTCAATATCCAACCTCAGTTTCAATTGATACCCCTATACCAGGACAAGAGACGGGCGAATTGCTCGACCGTTTGACGGGAAATTTTCAAGAATCGCTATTAAATGAAATTATCGCCCAAGAAGAAGCAGAAACCATAGCAGCGCGGAGTACTGAAATCAATGTGGTTTTAAGCAATGCACTGGCAAAATTAGATACCAAAGAGCAAGCGCTCCTGGAAGCCTACTATAAGCAAGAATTGACCCAGCAGCAGATTGCTCAACAGCTAGGAGTAAAACAATACACAGTTTCTCGCCAGTTAACTAAACTCAAACGGACTTTACTACTTGCGTTGACGCAGTGGAGTCAGCAAAAACTGCATACTTCCCTAACATCTAACGTAATCGACAGCATGAGCAATTCTTTAGAAGAATGGCTACTTGTTCACTATCGCCATCCCGTTCTGTCGTCTTCCGTGGAGTCCCTCAAATGACTTTTGATTCACCTGCATCTGCCCTCATTCCAGACAAGCTCTCCCTGGAAATTCCACTATCCTCTCAGACACAGCAATTACCATCTTTTTCAACATTGGGCGCGAACTGGCAAGCCCGTCTTAACCAAATGTGCCTCGATGCATTTTTACCTTGGTTGAGAGAAGAACAAGTTCAGAGTGCAAGAGTTTGGACTTCACAGGCAGCATTGCCTAGCTTTTGGGAATTTGTGAATGGGATTGCCATTGCTTGTGAAGGAATCCGCTTAGTATTAATTCCGACAACAGCAATCGACTTGGAAGAATTGCGCGTACCGCAGGAATGGCTGGATATTCCTAGTTGGGTAGCTGATTACTACGTAGCAGTACAGGTAAATCCAAATGGTGGTTGGGTGACAATTTGCGGCTACACCACCCATCGACAATTGAAAACAAAAGGGGTGTATGATGCAAGCGATCGCACCTACTGTTTGGATGAGAATGACCTGATACAAGACATCAATGTTCTGTGGATTGCCCGTGAACTCTGTCCAGAAGAAATTTTACGTGAGTCGCTTGCTCCTTTACCAAAGTTACCTTTAGCACAAGCAGAGAACTTACTGCAACGGCTAGGCAATCCTGCGGTAGTCTTTCCCCGTGTCGCAATCCCATTTGAACTTTGGGGAGCATTACTGGAACATGGCGGCTGGCGACAACGGCTGTACGAGCGACGACAGGGGTTATCAGAACAGTGGTCTATTCAGCAGTGGTTGCAAGCAGGAGTGTCTCATTTAGCACAAGAACTAGGCTGGGGAATGACCTCAATGCAATTAGCTTCTCGTGGTGTGCGAAGTCGGGAGCCACAAGAATCAAGCATCTACTTGTCTCGACGCTTGACCTTGGCTGGCAATCCCTACGAATTACACGTATTTCCCAGAGGTAACTTAGAAGACCGCATCTGGCGTTTTGAGTTACAAAATGCAAATCCAAATGAAATGATTCCAGCTGGGTTTAAACTTAGACTTTTAACCGAGGATTTGCAACCTTTTATTAATAATGAGGATACTGCAAAACAGGCGATCGCGCAGCTTTATGTTGATGTGTTGCTGGAACCTGGGGAAGGTTTGGTTTGGGAAATTGAGCCTACACCGGATGGGTACGATAGAGAAATCCTACGGTTTTAATTGCGAGTAAGACAAGAAGCAGTGGTTGTTTGGAAAGATGACGTGGCGTTAGGGACTTGGGCAACGAGGTAAACATCGCCCTTCTTATCCACAACCCACCCATTCGCTTCCACAATTGGCTCTCGATTATCAGCAGGATGCTCAGATAATGCCATTGGTTTTGCTTCGGCGTCTTTCTGATTCCCCGTCTGCTCATCCAGCGTCACCCATTGAGTGATCACTGCACGAGAACGCAACGGCTCGCTCGGACTCAAAGGCAGTCCTCCACGTCCTGTGGCAACAAATCTACTGGTTTGTCCATCTCTGGGAGTACAACTTTGAGCAATTTGCTGTGAGGCGTCAACCAAATTTACAGGCAGTTCCACTAATCCTCGATTGGGGTCAACATCGGGTGTATTAATAGTCACTACTCCATTTAAAGAAGGGTTAGCTTGTGAAATCGCGGAAATGTCATTTGTGAGCAAGCGAACAGGGTCGAGTTGGTTTGGGTCATTGGTTTGTAGTAGCTTTACTAAGTCTTCCCGACTACGTGGTATCATGCCAAAAATACCAGTGGCATTGATTGTGACTTGCCCCCCGTTGCCACTGAAAGCATTGGCGGTAATGTCGCTGTTTTCATTAGGGACGGCGACGATGAAACCGTTAGGAGTATTGATAGTGATGTTGCCGCCGTCTCCACCCTGCTGGGCAGTGCCTGCGGTGGCAGAAATGCGACTACCACGGCGTAGCAGCAACAAGTCCCGGTTTTGTAAGATGATATCGCCGCCGTTACCCGATCCGGTTTCAGCTGTAATTTTTGCTTGATTATCAAGCTTAATAGAGCGAGCAGTGACTTTGAGATTGCCTGCACTGCCCGTTCCTTGACTGCCTACAGTTACTTGTGCGCCATCCCGGACAACTAACTTTCCAGTGGTAATCGTCACATTTCCGGCATCACCTGCTCTTGTAGTAGAAGCTGATACCTCTGCCCCATCTGCAACAATCAACTGCCCAGTTTTAATCATCAAGTCTCCCGCATTTCCAGGACCTCTGGTTTGAGCGGTTAAGATGCTGCGAGAACCACCTACATCTTTGCCACTCACCTCCACCGATTCAGAGGCGTTAACAGTCAAGCTACCCCCCGAACCCCTGCCCCACGTAGCACTTGATACTCGTGCTCCATCTTGGACAATTAACTGCCGTGTGTTTAGGGTTAAATCGCCACCCATGCCTCTAGCTCCTCCCTGAACATCAGTTAATAAACCGCTGGGAGAACCTCCTGGTCCCGGTGCTATGCCACTCAATTCTACTGACTCAGAGGCGTTCACCATCAACTGCCCCGCCCGTCCCTGACCACGGGTCGCAGTTGCTATCTGTGCCCCACCTCGGACAAATAACCGCCCCGTTGTTAAAGTTAAATTGCCACCAGCGCCCCTGGCTTGTTCCTCAGCTGTGGTATACAAGCCGCTAGGAACCTCATTATCAAATGCTGAGATGCCACTCAGGTCTACCGACTCGGAAGCGTTTACCGTCAACGTTCCCCCCAATCCCTCACCAGATGTACCAGTTACTATCTGTGCTCCATCGCGCACAATCAACTTTCCAGTGCTAATTTTTAAGTCAGCACCAGATCCAGCGCTCCGAGTCCGAGAAATTAAGGCGCTGCTAAATTCACCATTTGCTGTTGTTCCCCTCAGTTCTACAGATTCAGAGGCTTTCACGGTAAAAGCCCCTCCGGCAATTGCCCCACGGTTCACAGCTACAATTTGTGAACCATCGCTGAGCGTAACACGCCTGCCTGAAAGCTGGATATTGCCGCCGCCTACACCATTGGTAGACACAAAAGCTTCCTGGGACAATTGAATGTCCTTGAAGTTTTGTACACCTTCATATCCTAAAATCCAGCCTTGATCGGTCGGGGTTACTTTGATCTGACTGTTTTCAGCGACACTACCTAGCTCAATGCGTCCTCCTGGCGCTGCTAGATTCGTTCCTCCGGATACACCCAGCGCTCCTCCCTCTAACGAAACATTACCACCTACTAAAGCCAAGGTTTTACCTGTCTGCACTGCTAGTCCAGATCCCTGTACAAGAATATTTCCCACATTGGAACCAAATTGCAAACCAATAGGGACACTGACTGTTAATAACGGCGTTGTTTGCGACTCTTTAGCATTAAATTGCGTCCCATCGGTAAACTTCAGACTACTAGCTGTACTGGCAATGATTGAGCCACCGATATTCAGGGAAGCATTAGGACCAAAAATAATACCATTGGGATTGAGTAGAAACAGGTTGGCTGTGCCCTTAGTTCTGATTAAACCATCAATGTTAGAGATGGAGGAACCCGTCACACGGCTAATGATGTTCTGAATATCCGAAGCATTGTTGAAGTATGCTGTGAAACCAGTGGGTACAGAAAACTGCTCAAAGCTGTGAAACAAATTGTTTCCAGATAATGTTCCCCCAGTAATAGTGCTTACGTTACCTTGAATTGTTACGCTGGAATTATTAGGTAAGGTTCCATCTGGGACGATTTGAGCTTGGGTAGAGTTTGTCGTTGCCAGACCGCAAAACGTACTCAAGTTAACAATACATAATAAGTAAATACTCTGTTTCATATAGTGATATAAGATAATTTATGAAACTTTCCTTTGGGTAGCTAATAAATAAAGTGGCGGATGTTGCAGAATCAAAGTGTGAAATAGGGTGGCTCTGATTTTAACCTCTGTAAACTTATCAAAGGTAGGTTAGGGTTTTAAGTCGCCAGATAAAGAATTCACTCCTGTTTGCATCATCCTATGGTTTAGTAAAGCTGATAAATCTTGCTAAGTGCAAAGCACACAGAGCAAAGTTAAGAAAAAAGACAGGTGATTTCACTTTTTAATTGGCAATTTTATAATTAATTTTTTTATGACTATATCTCTCCAAGGGTAGTTACTTGTCTCTGTTGGTAATTATATTGAGAGTTTCCGGTAAATTTACAATTTAGTGTAGAATTTTAAGAATTTAACCTTTATAAAACTACATAAACTTGTATTTTAACCAATTGATAGGTTGTATCAATACAGGATTGAAGTAGATTTACAAGCTAACTTTTTATGAAGTACAGGAAAAAGCCTTGTAAATTTATAATATATATGTAAAAATTTACTTGTCAAATTGATTTGTTCTAGAACTCACAAGTGCTTGGGAAATTAAAAACCAAGTAGTCTCAGCCAAAATTGGCAATTTTCTTTGAAATTCACATTACTGGCGGCAGTTTGGATTAATACAAACAAAAGGTTTCGCGCTCGCACTTCAAAACATCCCTATCGTTAATGCCCACTTTTGTGGAGGAATTTATGAGTGCAAAAAATATTGTCAAGAGTCTAAATAAAAAATCTGAATTACAAAAAGCTTTGGCGATAGTAAGCATTATGATTACAGGCTTACTTCTTATTAGTGCTTCACCTGCTTTAGCACAAGACCAGGGTAAAGAGCCCCAGAACCGACGTATCCCTGAACCCTCTTCAGCAGTGGGTGTGTTAGCTGTGGGTGCTTTGGGTGCAGGTTTGCTGCTAAAAAACAAGCTAAAGCGCAAGCAGTAAAAAACCTAGGATGATAGCCTCAACTAAAGCAAGTAAAAACGTTCATTAAACTAAACCAAAATAGACTCTTTGCGATCTATTAACAAAAGCTGTACTATTTGAATGCAGGGTACTCTATCTTGGTCTTTTTTTTGAGAAGTTGTATTTGCCAAGAACCCTGAAGACGAAATCCACTTCAATAGCGAATATACTTCAAACTTTCAGCTTTTTTCACCAAGAAATTTGTGAAAAGACTCATAACGGTACGCTTACGCAATTTGATATTGGCATTGATTGACATCCCCGATTGCAATGGCAGTTGACGATTATTAATCAGCAATGTCTGTCTATCCAAGCGGACTTTTGCTGGAAAACGGTAGTAAGGATAAACTTCGTCTGGAGGTAATGCATCAGAACCAATCGTCAGGAGTTCGCCTTTGATATCGCCATACTGTTGAAAGGGAAACGAATCAATTCGCACATCGACTTTCTGCCCTTCTTTAACAAAGCCAATGTCCCGGTTGGTGATGTAGACTTTGGCTATGAGGTTATCGTTGGGAACGATTTTTAGAACTGGTTCACTGGAATTAACCACAAACCCTGATGTTTTAGCTTTCAGTTCAAAAACAGTTCCATCAAAGGGAGAAAAAATTTTCTGATATTTCAGGGTTGTTTTCGCCTTACTTAACTCACTATCGATTTGACTTATCTGACTATTTATCTCATAGATACGCTTCTGGTTATCCACAATCACCTTGGTTAACTGGCTGTCGATTTCGGCTATACTTTTGTCGTTAGTCGTAATGCGAGCCAACAACTCTTCAGTAGAAAGTGCAGTGGTATTGCTCAGTTTTTCTTTTGCTTGGGCGATCGCTAATTTTAATCGCATCTCTTCTTTAATAAGTCTGTTAATTTCCCCCTGTTTGCTTTCAACATCCTGCTGCTGTTTGAGAACCTGCACCTTAGAAATAGCTCCCTCTTTCGCTACCGACTCCAAACGACTGAGAATGTCTTGATTAATAGCTACCGTTTGTTTGGCACTAGCTAACTGTACCTGGGTTTGATGCAATTGCTCTTGTGTCTGTCCTATTTCTAGTTCAGCAACCTGTAAGCGTGATCGTAATTCTAACTGGCGACTTTGCAAACGCAACTGTTGCTCTGGGGTAAAGGTTACTCCCGTAGTAGAACCCCTCAACTGTGCGCGGTAAAGCTGGTTTTCCGAGGCGATCGCACCTCGACTTTTGGTCAAAAATGCCAGTTCAGGGGAAATTTTCACTCTTTCCGTCTGTTGAGCAACTAACTCTGGTGAGGTAGCGCCTTTAACTTGGCTGCGGTAAAATCCATTCTCCCCCTCCAAAGCCTGTTTTTCCTGCAACCGAGCAACACGGCTTTTCTTGAGTGATTCTAGTTCCGCCTCAGAAGTGGTTTGTTCAAGGCTAATGAGTGTTTCACCTTTTTTGACTTGCTGACCGTCTTTGACGTGAATGAGCTTCACAACACCGCCGACAGGAGCCTGAATATCGGTGACTGGTGCTTGCGGTTCAAGCTTGCCATTAACAGGAATTGACTCATCAATTTTGAACACCGACGCCCAAATTACGGTAAAGGCGGTCACACCAACAATTCCCCAGACTATAGTCCGCGACCAAGTAGGAGACTGTTGTAAAAGAACGGGTTGGTCAAAGTTGTATTGAATAGTCATAATTTTGGATTGGGAATTAGCTTGTAGTCAGCGCTTAAGCGCTGACTACGAAAGCATTTACTAAATCTGTGTTTCCTGTTGTTGATAAAGACAGTAGTAATAACCCTTCAGCGCCATTAATTCTTGGTGGCTTCCCTGTTCTACCACTGCACCTTGATCCATCATCAGGATAATGTCGGCATGGCGGATAGTACTTAATCTATGAGTAATAAAAAACACTGTTTTTCCTTGGGATGTTGCGGCTAGGTTACGGCAGACTTGCGCCTCTGCATGGTAGTCAAGGGCGCTGGTAGCTTCATCCAGGATGAGCAGTTGAGGATTTTGCAGGACAGTGCGGGCGATCGCAATCCTTTGTTTTTGTCCGCCAGACAGTCCAGAACCCCGCTCACCCACTGGTGTGTTGTAGCCGTTGGGCAAGTTCATAATAAAGTCATGTGCAAATGCTACCTTAGCAGCGTTAATGATTTCCTCATCGCTTGCATCAGGACAGGCTAAAGCTATGTTTTCCCGCACTGTGCCGTCGAACAGCAGGGTATCTTGTAGCACAACTCCAATTTGACGCCGCAGGGAGTAAAGTTCCACTTTGCTGATATCATAACCATCAATCAAAATTTTCCCTGACTTGGGTTCATAAAGTCTGGGTAGCAATTTTAGCAGTGTACTTTTCCCAGAACCGCTCTGACCGACAATACCCACAAAGGAACCAGCAGGGAAATCCAAGTTGATGTTGCATAGTTGCAAGGGACCACTCGCACGGAAGCTAAAGGAGACATTTTCATACCGGACACTACCAGTAATTGCAGGCATGAGGATGTTTTGCTTGTCGCCTATTTCTGTTTCTTGAGGCGTGTCTAAAATATCACTCAGGCGTTGTAGCGACAGGGCGACTTGTTGGAAGTTCTGCCACAGTTGCACTAGACGCAACAGGGGACTGGTGACATAGCCGGAAATGATGCGGAAGGCGATGAGTTGCCCTAAGGTGAATTGCCCATTACTGGTGAGGACGAGATACGCTCCCACCCACAACACCATAAGGCTAGAAAGCTTGTTGAGGAAGCTGCTCACCGAACCGGCGGTTGTTTGGGTAGAGATAGTCTTAAACCCAGCGCTGATGTAGCGGGCATAGCGTTCTTGCCATTGCCAACGCGATCGCAATTCCAAATTTTGCGCCTTGACTGTCTGCATCCCCGCCATCAGTTCCACTAAGTAGGAGTGAGTTTCGGCGTTGCGTTCGGCTTTTTCTTGCAACTGTCGCCGCATGACGGGCGACACGATGAGGTTGAGTAATGCAAATAAGGGTACCGTTGCTAATGCCACCAATGTCAGCAGCCAGCTATAAATCCCCATCACGAAGATGTAGATAACCGAAAACACCGCATCCATCACCACTGTTAAGGCTGTACCTGTGAGGAAAGAGCGGATGTTTTCCAGTTCCCCTACTCGCGTTGCCAATTCCCCCACAGGACGGCGTTCAAAATAAGACAAGGGTAGACGCAGCAAGTGATTAATCACCTCAGAACCCAAGGATAGGTCAATGCGGTTGGTAGTATCCACAAACAATTGGGTACGAACCGCAGTCAGTACGGCTTCTACCACAGCTATAACGATTAAAAAGATGCCCAAAACTTCCAAGGTGTCGGGGCTATTCCCTACTAATACTTTGTCGATAATCACCTGTGTCGCTAGGGGATTTACCAGACCAAAAATCTGGACAACAATGGAAGCAATCAGCACTTCAATGAGTATCTTGCGGTGACGACGCAGTGCAGGGGCAAACCACGAAAGACCAAACCGTGCCTTGGGTGTTTCTTTGGTAGGTTGCAACAGCAGCACTTGCCCAACATTCCCCCAGGTTTCAGCAAAGTCACGAGACTTGCGGCGTACCAGTCCTATTTCGGGAACGGCGATGAGTAATTCTTGCTGGCTGGTTTTGTAGATGATGGCAAAACTGTCTTGCCAGGAAATCATCACCGGTGGTTGTAAGCGACTGATTGCGGATGCAGGCATCTGAACCATCTGCGTTGTCAAACCCATCACCTCTGCCACCGCAGCGCAAAATTGCAACGATAAACTGCGGGTTTGTTCGTACTGCTTGGCGACAACCCGCCGTAGCGTATCTCGCCGGAAAGGCATATTGAAATACTGGCTTAACATTTGGAAACAAGCTAGTGCTGCATCCTGGGGACCTCTACCCCGAATGTATGGATATTTTTCTCGTTTGGACTGCTTGGGTAATTCTCTTGAGGTAGTAATCTCTGAGGCGTAGGGAATGTCTGAGAGCCAAGAATCTGGTGTTATTGGTGTGAGTCTCGGAACAGGTGGTGCTGGAAGTAAGGATTTGGGTATACCCACTAAACGCAGGTTTGCACTCATATGGAAATTGCGCGTTTCTAAATTCTCTAGAGTGCTTCCTACAGGAAATTCAGCCGCATTGCTAGCGCTAACAATCCATAGAAGTTCTGAATCTAAGTGCAGTTGGGATAGTTTTCGTGAGGAGATAGTTTCTACTACAGCTGCTTCCCAAACAGTCTGGGCAAGCTTTGCTATATCGGTATTGCCATCAGCCCGTCGAGTCAGTTCTTCCAAGAGGAGTTCATACACTTCTATGAGGGCAGCACGACTGTGCAACGCTTGTGCAAAAGCCGACTCCCGCTTCATTAAGTCAAGAAAATCTGCAATGGGTAGATTGAGGCAAATCACTTCTTTTGAGGCGATCGCCATCTCACAGGCAACATCCCGCACATGACTCACCCAACCCAAAACCTCCCCTGATTGCAGCAACTTCAGTGTCACAGGATTTTGCCTATCGCCTTCGTATCCCAAAAGGCGGGCTTGTCCCTCCAAGATAATGCTAATTTGATGCGGCATCGCTTCCCGCGTCACTATCACCTGCCCCATGCGATAGCGCAGAAATTGTCCCTTTTTTAGCAAATTTTCTAAAATATTTTGTGGCAGGTGATTAAAGGGAAATATACCTGCAAGAAATTCTGTAATATCAAGGGTGCTGGATATCATATACAATTTTGGATCTTAGTTGCGCGATTTTGGATTATTTATTAGCTAGTAACTAATAACTCCCTTCCTCCCCATGCTCTTCTAGGCAACACTCGCCTCCTGAACCTGTGCTGGTTTGTCTTTTACTCCCATCCAGATTTTTTCTTCCTGTGAGAGTTGACTCAGTTGTTGTTGAAACCAAGCTTCAAAATTCTCCTGAAGCAATCTAGAGCGCATAAAGTCGTCTAACTGTGCTGGAATGAGCTTTTCAACGCGCATAATCAACCACCATTCTCCAAAAGGTACGGGGGGCTGAATTATACCGGCTTGACTTGTGTAGAGCAACTGGGCAAAATTGGGAGCGAGAGTACCGAACTCCACTGGACCAATGATTCCACCCGTTTGGGCTTCCAAACCAGAGGAATATTCACGCGCCAGTTCAGCAAAAGACTGTTCTCCTTCTCGAATGCGAAAGTATAGCTCGTTAGCAGTTCCTCTGTGTTCAGTCCTAATTAAAGAGTAAATGACTTTATCTAGCTGTCTTTTGCGTTTGAGAAAGTAAGATTTTAGTTGATGTCCCCAAATTGCTTGTTTGAACTTTTCTATTCTTAGCTTTCGCGTTGCCAAAAGTTCTAACTGTTCCTGAGTCAAACCGTAAAGCGATCGCCAAGCTTGTCTTTTCTCTTCTGTAGTCAAATCCCAATGCTGGTAAAATGCAACAAGTGCATGAGCAGTTTCTTCTGCTGTGCAAGTGATTGGTGCAACAGCAGAGTCGATAATGCTCTCGCATAACAATTGAGGAATAATATTGTAACTAGCCAGTAAGGGAATAATTTCAGAAGCCGCGAGTACGCGATTACCAATTTGTAAAACTGCGGTCATATCTGAATAAATCTGATGTTGAACTATTTATACAATCGTGTGCAAATAGCAAAAAAATGCATTAGTCTTGGATTGAAGCGGCATACGTCCAAGTATGGCGCAGCCGCTTGTATGATTTGTAGATTCTTGAAAGCATTGCATTGCAATGCTTTCAAGTTCTTTTCACTGAGTTAACATTTTGCCATTACAGGTTTCAACCGATGTTTAACCTACAGCTGCAAGAGCAAGACCACTAGAGAAGTGGTCGAAGCCAAGGGTATAGTTAGTACTGCCACTGAACTGATAGACTTGGAGTAAGTAGTTACCAGCATCGTCCAACGAGATAGATTCCGAATTAGTACTACCTCTGGTAGAGGATAGGAGTGTCTCGCCAGAATCAACAATGCGATTGCCGTTAGTATCTGCGATCAGTCGTATATCAGCATCAGAGCTTAGTCCGCTTAGGTTAATGTTGACACCCTCAAAATACCCGATAGAGAAGGCATAGGTATCAGAGGTGTCGTTGTTACCTACTTCACCAGTGCGGCTGATATCGGCTGACAGATCGCCAAGATTCTCCTCTATAGGCAGAAGGTTACTGGGATCAGCAGTAGACATGGATAAACGGTAAGAGACATTGCTTCCACTAAACAAGTTGACTCGCGCAAAATAAGTACCTAGAGGTTGATCGGCAACATTAATCGAGTCATCGAAGTTGCCTCCCCGAGCGGAAGAACCACCAGGAACCAGCTGATCGACCCCCAAATCCAAGCCACCGTCACCGTTGGTGTCTCGATAAAGAGACAGATCGGCATCACCACCGTTGATGTTCGTCAAAGCTAGGTTAATGTTGCTTGTGCTTGTGAGATCGATCCGATAGATATCAGTAGGATTTGCTGAGTTGACACTATCAGAGCGTGTGATAGGGGTGCTACCTATATTACCGATAGGAAAGTAAGTCATTTTTCGTTCCTTTAAGTGTTGATAAGTAGTTAGAAAATTCAGACTTTGAGCCTGAATCGTGACAACCTAAACTGAAGACGGTTCAACATTACTGTTTTGGCAACTTATGTTGTCCTCAGCATCTAGGTGTCACACCTATCCATACGTGCACTACTGAGGTCTATGCAGGGTTTTCTTTTCTCAAGCGGAAGTTGTAAAATTACTTAATATTTGGGATAGCCTTAAGAAGAAGAAGGCAGAAGTACGTAAGTTCTTCGGACACACTTCGTGAACGGTGCAACAGAAAACCGCTGTAAACAGAAATTATGCATCTTTCCTTCTGCCCTCTGCCCTCTGCCTTTATTCGGTAAAAAATCCCTTACAACCAATTACCAACGAGAACATAAGCTGCCCAATAAGCCGGACGGCTGTAGTTTGGATACTTTTGCAAAAGCGTCACTTGAGCGCGACGCAGCGCTTCCGCCTTTGTGACTTTGGCAGAAACCAACTCACGATAGAACTCACCAATTAAAATTGCAGTAGAGCGATCGCCCACATTCCAGAGACTCGCTAGTGTACTCCGTGCGCCTGCACGCACAGCAACCCCCGCCAAACCCAGCGTTGCCCGATTGTCTCCCGCTGCTGTCTGACAAGCACTCAAGACAAGAAGTTCTACGGCTTCTGGGCGCGTTTCATCTCGACGGCGCAAAAGCAAATCAAAATCAGTCACATTAATTGGACCATCTGTCGCCAAAACAAATGTATCCTCAGAACGAGAACTAAACTGTCCGTGCGTTGCCAGGTGAACGACATTAAACGGAATAGAGTTTATCTTTCCGAACAGTGCCTTACTGGTGAAATCTTTATCTAAAAGTTTTGTAGTTGATACCCCTGCCTTGGCAATCAAGTTAAACTCAGATTTGATTTCCGGTAAGGGCGGAAATCGTTGAAATTTGACTGGCGGTTGCACCAATCCCCCGGCAAGAACCTGCAACTTTTCCTGTGCTAAAGGCTTGGGTTTTTGCAATTGCAGTCCCAAATTCAAGGCAACAGCATATTTCTCAATCAGATATTGCTGACCGTCATACAGTGCTGCCATTGGTACACTTCGCAATGCACCATCCAGTACAAAAACTAAAGTATTAACATTGCTACGTTGTAACTCAGACTCAATTGGTTGAATCAGCCAACTATAGACTTGCCCAGAGAGAGATTGGACTTCCTCCATTCTGTCAGGTTCGGTCAAGTACTGCCGCAGTTGCCCCAAAATATCTTCTACTTCAGTCTGGGATTTATTCACCGAGTAATGGGCGAGAGGTTGCTTCGGAACTTTGACAATAACTTGTAATTGGTCTAGTAGAATAATCGGATAAATAATGGCAGCAGTGGGATTATCCTGATCTACGACTTCGTCTAAGACAACCTTTGTCACATTCAAGCAGGCTTCTCGAAAGAAGTTATCCAATTGTGCTAACTGGAGTGCTTCAATTCTTTGTCTGGCTTTATCTAATGTTTCTTCGCTCAGTTTTTCTCCCTGTGATTGCAAAAGCAATGCCACTGATTCGCGGTAAACAGGTTCTACACTTTCCTTAAATGAAAACTGAACATCTCGATTAACTGCTACAAGGTCACTTCTTAGAGATCGCAATTCATCTACAGCAGCATCATACGCTGCAATTGCCCCTGGAATATCTCCCTGCTGTTTTCGCAAGCGTCCCAGCTGCCAATGCCAGTTGTAGGTGATATCCGGCGCATTTACGGCTTGAGCCAACACAAGTGCTTGCTGTGTAAGCTCCTGGGCATACGACCATTGTTTCTCCTGCTCATACAGCCTTCCGAGGGTTCCTATCGCGTAAGATTCAGCTCGCCCATCGCCGAGTGCTTTCGCTTGTTTAACTGCTGTGGCAAGGATTTGAGCAATTTTTTCAGGTGTTGAATCTCGGGTGTCGGTTGTCGGAGCTTCCCCATTCCTAGGGGCACGGCACTGCCCTACACACTCTCTATTCTTTTGTTTCATCAAGCTCTGAGCAAAATGAATTTTAGCATAAACTGCTACTTGAGAGACCGGCAAACTATCTAGCTCAGTTGGAATTTGCGCTAAAAGGGGTTGTGCAGTTGACCACTCCTGTGTAGTCAATAGCACACTGAGAAGATTGATTTGCGCTTGAACCTTAGTGAGTGGTGAAGGAGTTTTGGCGATCGCCTGTTGATAGAAGGCGATCGCATTCTGATTATCCTGCTGGATTCTGGCAGTATTGCCCAAACTCAGCAGGCTCGCGCTGATTTCTTGAGGAGATTGCAACCTTTGGGCACTTTCCAGGCTTTTTTGCAGAACTTGACGGGATTGTTCTAAATCTCCGGTTAACTGAAGTGCATCTCCAAGCGATCGCAATTCTACAGCTTTAGTCAAAGAATCTGGTTGAGATTGCAAATTCTGACCTACCTCAGTTAACAACGTCAAAGCACGACGGTAGAATCCCAGAACCTGCAATGCCTGTGCTTGATTAATGCGACTGCGAGTGATTCCAGTGCGATCGCTCATCTTAGTATATGTCGCTTCAGTTTGTTGCCAGGTTCTTAATGCCACCTCAGCCTGTCCTTGCTCCAATTGCAGGCTACCTTGAATTTCAAGAGTCTGAGCAAGAATTTGCAAGTGTTGTTTTGAACCCTGAGTCCCCAGCAGCTGTAAACTGTCATTGATTGCCTGAGTGGCTTCAGCAAACATCCCACGCTGCTGGTAAACCAAAGCAAGATTACTGAGGCTCATTGCCTGATAGAGTTTGTCTCCCAGCGCCTGATACTGTTGAGATACACTTTGCAAAACCTTTTGCGCTTCTACTAACCGTCCCGCTTCAAACAGTGCTTTACCCTGTTGTGCTAAATCTTTTAAATGTTCTTTTGCCCTAGATAAATGCTGAACTGGAAAATCAGCCGCTTGAGATTGTCTCAGGACAGGTGAAACAATAAAAACTATAGATGTTGTTACGAGCGTCAGCAGGAGGTAGGCAAGCAAGGCTAAAATTTTCCGCCGTCTACTCCTTTGCCGTTGCTGTTGCTGTTGACCTTTCGGTTGCAGAAAAAAAGAGCCCAGATAATGGAAAAAGTAGAAGCGTTTTCCCGCCATATCTTTCTTCCTCTAGCTATTAGCTATTATCCATTAGCCATTCCTAGTTTTGTTGATATTCTTCTTAGAGTACTTCAGCACTTGGCTGCAACGGCTGCTGCAATTGATAACTTAAAGCCACTGGCTAAAATTCTAATCTTGCCAAGAGTTAGCTTCTATAGGATTACTATTTGATTTTTGAAAAGACGCGTAGGGGAGGCAAAAAGCGGTGTGGATGTTCCTCCCGCTTTATTGCCGTTGCGTTAGCATGCGAGAGTACCGCAGCATTTATAAGGGTTTGGTGCGTTACGACGTTGGGTCTAACACACCCTACAATACTTAATTTTTTTCATAAATCAAACCGGGCTCCTATATGTCGGGTCTTGGTAGAGGTAAGATTCGTAGTCGCCTTGCAGAAAACCAACAACGTCTGGCGATGCAACCTATCAAATAAAATTTTTATAACCCTGTATATAAACTACCTGTACCTGCAACCATAATGTCTTATATGCAACCAAATTTAATAATTTTTATAGTTATAATTTAAGATTTTTTCTATAAATTAAATTGTATTTTCTTGTATCTTAGGAGGGATATCTATAGGCGAGTTAAATCTTTTAAATCATCGTTAAACTTTTTTAAACAAAAAATAACTTTACCTCAGTCAATTAAAACAGTACACAGTTATCAGTTATCAGTGACCAGGTTTGACCCTGAGCGAAGCCGAAGGGTCAAATGGGGATTTAAACCCCACTTGAAACAATCCACTTGTATCCGTCGGGGACTCGCGCCTCCCAAGGAACTATATAGTCATAACTCGGCACTGCGGCTGGTACATGGTAACTGTGTTGATGGCGTTATTTAAGTTACATATTTTTTACTGCAATGAACACAGCAATATAAACAGCTTAATTAAGCTGTTTATATTGAATTTGTATACTCTCAGTTGCCAGGTTGTTTGCCAGTATTGTATTTTACATTTTTTATTTTTTAATTTTGAATCGCTTATTAGGTTTACCTACGCTCAAGCCTACCTAGAAATTGGGTAATGTTCCAATAGGAAGGAAGTAAAATTTTTTCTTTTTTATTTAAATAAAATTTAACTTTCCATTAGTCATTTTTTAACCTATGTAAAAAATGAGTTTAGAAAATTTTAAGAAAAGTATTCTTGAAAATAAAAATAAAAGTGACAGCATCTTTATTACTTAAAGCAGATATATATGTGTATGTGTTTATGCAAAATTTATTTACAGCAACGTATGTTTGACAAGTTTAAACGATAGCAACATCCGTTTCTTTTGAGGAGTTATTGTGTTCATTGCAAAAATATTCAGTAAAAAGATACTTAAATTGTTGAGTATCGCCTTTTTCGTCATAACTTTGATTTTTTATCCCTCTATATTGAACTGTGAACTTCCATTTTTGGGTTCATCATCTGTAGAGTTTAGCGTTAATGCCCAAACGGTTCAGGCTGAACGTACACAAGGGGACATCAAAATTGAAATTGCTCAAGCTTCTCCTGCACCCAGCGGTTCTGAACAAGCATCAAAAGAGAAAAAGGGGGTCATAAACTTTTTCCAAATGGCTATGGGTGCAATAGCCGGTCTAGTCTTGTTTATCTATGGCGTAACCCGGTTGTCTGAAGGACTAGAAGACATCGCAACCGACCGGATGAAAAATCTTTTGAGCAAGTTCACCACCAACCGCTTTGCAGGCGTGTTGACTGGAGTTGTTGCCACTACTCTTCTGGAATCATCATCAGTGACTATCATTTTGGTGATTGCAATGGTGAGTGCAGGCGTTTTGACATTTGTCCAGTCCTTGGGCGTGGTTTTAGGTTCTAACATTGGGACAGCAGTAGGCGCTCAAATCATCTCTCTTGATATAGAACAATACGTTCCTATTTTGATGTTCCTAGGGCTGTTGGTGCTATTTTTGGGCAAAACAGGCACTCAGAAAAATATCGGTCTCATTCTGCTGGGGTTCGGCTTAATGTTCTATGGTTTGGAAGCCATTGATGAAGCAATGAAGCCGTTTAGAAACTACCAGCCCTTTATTGATTGGATGCAAACCCTGGGTAAAAATCCGCTTTTAGGTGCCATAGTTGGAGCAATTTTTACAGTTATTATTCAATCTTCCTCTGCAACAGTCGCCATTGTGATTACCTTGGCGGGTTCTGGCTTGATTTCACTTCCTGCTGGTATCGCTATCATGCTGGGTGCAGAAGTTGGCACCTGCGCTGATACTCTAGTCGCTACAATTGGGCGTGGTCGTCCAGCTTTGCGGACAGGTGTGTTTCATTTTCTGTTTAATTTAATTAGTGCCATTCTGGGAATCATCTTTGCCCCACTCTTGGCGCAACTTGTCCTAGCAATTTCTGGTGAAAATGTGGGTCGCCAGATTGCTAATGCTCAAATTATCTTTAATATCATTGGTGTGACAGCAGTTATTTTATTCCTGCCAATAATTGCTCGTGGATTAGAAAGATTAATCCCCGATGCTCCAGATAATAAGCCTGAGAAGCAATTAAAGACAGCATCAAAAGAATAATCTAATGAGAGTTATGAGTTCGCAATCTCCTAAGATGTACCAGATTATTTGTCATTGGTGACAGATTAGTGTCGTCGTAAAAAATAGTTGTCATCAAAAAGCTGAGTGTGGTTGAAAGCTAGGGGAGATGCTCCTAGCTTCTGTTTCTCATGTGTCTCAAGGGCATTCAGCCGAGAACCTTGCATGCAAGGGAAATAGAGGCTCTTAAAGCTTATCCTATATAGATTTCAGCTTTTTACTTCTCTGTTTTAACCAAACAGGGGAAGAGATATTCCCGCGATCGCACATCCTTAATATCCGCGTTGATTCGGCGACTTGCGCCTGGAGACAGCAAGCTCACTTTTTTCGGTTTTACCAACTTTCGGTGATTGGGGATTGGGTAAGGTATGAGCGTGCAGATATATGACGAAAGTCGGCACAACAAAGGTTAGCATTACCGCCAGTATGCCAGATTTTTATAGTTTTACCAACATTCGGTTAAAAGTTGGCATTTAAGCCTATAAACCTCGGACAGCACGAGATGAATTCGCTCGTAGTTTTGAGATGGCTGCACGAGCTACCCCTAGAACTGTATGAAGCCAGGGGAGCTTACAGTTCCTAGTACAACGCGGCGGAAATAAAGGTCATCTCTTGCACGGCTGTGAGCGCACGAGAGTCTAACCGCCAGCCCTATCCTTACCAAGGCTGCGTGGTTGGGCCAATCGTAAATTCGTTCACGTTTGTGTCTTCTGGCTGGTCAATCGCAAACGCCACAACATTGGCGACTCGATCTGGTGAGATGCCATATTGCTCATACAACGCTGTCATTTTTTCAGCCACATCTTGGTTGGTAATCCGATCTAACAATTCAGTGTTAATTGCAGCAGGATAAATTGTCGCAGTACGAATATTAGTTCCTTCTTGAGCTGACTCCATGCGTAGAACTTCCATGAAATCGCGTACAAACCATTTCGTCCCACCATAGATCGCACCACCTGGATAAGCTTTTAATCCAGCAACCGATGAAGTTGCGATCACATGCCCAGACTTTTGGCTAACAAACGTTGGCAATACAGCCGCGATACCATTTAGTACACCCTTGATATTGACATCAACCGTTTGATTCCATTCATCAGTTCTCAATGCAGAAAGTGGAGAATTTGGCATGATGCCAGCGTTTAAGAAAATAACATCAACGCCTCCAAATGTTTCCTTGGCAAGTTTGACGATCTCAGCGTTATCAGATGGGTTAGCCACATCCATCACTTGATAGACTGCTTGTCCGCCAGCTTTTTGAATTTCATCAACCAGTTGTCTCAATTGGTGCTCGCGTCGCGCGCCCAATACGACTTTAGCGCCTTTGCTTGCAAGCAATTTCGCACTTGCTTCACCAATCCCTGATGATGCGCCGGTAATAATCACAACTTTATTTTTAATCATCTTATTCCTTCTTTTGGTAACTACTGAATTCTGCAAGAGTGGACTTGCCAATCAGCGGCTAAGGGCACGCCGACGGTTCGATGTGGCATCAGCAAAAACTTTTCTGGTAATACTGTAAAGATTGAGAAAACTACTTATGACCATTACTGCACCGTTTGGCCGCCGTCGATGACCATAGCGTGCCCAACGACGAAGGCAGCCGCATCCGAGCACAGCCAGACAACGGCCGCGGCGATCTCCTCAGGCTTGCCCATCCGTCCGATCGGCTCCTCCGCAATTACCTTCGCGCGCCCTTCATCTGTGCCGCCGGTAAAGCGACCCATCATCGGAGTGTCGATGTAGCCGGGACAGACGGCGTTGATGCGGATGTTCTGCGAGGCGTAGTCGAGAGCCGCCGACTTGGTGAGTCCGATCAAGCCGTGTTTTGCGGCGGTGTATGCGGCTCCGCCCTTGATGCCTATGACGCCGGCACCCGATGATGTGTTCACGATTGCGCCGCCTTGCTTGAGTAGCAGCGGGATTTCATACTTCATGCACAGAAAAACGCCGCGCAGGTTAATGTTGACGATCCGATCCCACTCTTCCTCTTCGATTTCCGCTGTTGCTGCATTCTTCTGCTCCACACCGGCGTTGTTAAAGGCAAAGTCCAGCCGCCCGAAGGTTTCGATGGTCTTGGAAAGAGCTGCCTTCACGTCCGATGCTCGCGTCACATCGCACTTGACGGCGATCACCCGTCCGCCGAGGTCTTCGATCATGCGCGCCGTTTCTTGATTGCCCTGTTCCGAAATGTCGGCGACCACCACATGAGCGCCTTTACGGGCAAACGCCAGCGCCGTAGCTCGACCGATGCCGTTCGCTGCTCCGGTTACAAACGCAACCTTTCCTGTATAGTTTCCATTCTCGTTCGTTGTCATTTTTTACTCCTTGTGTTGCTGATTCGGGAAGTTTTTGTCGCAAGCAGTTTCATTTCTATCTTTTTTGACGTTTCTACTGAATTAGCTCTACCGTCACGTTGATAGAACTAGGGACATTAAATGCTTCTACACCAGCATCTATCTTGCCGATCACGATCAGCCCAGGTGAGGGAATTTGCTGACCGTCATGGCGATAAAAAATAGCCACATCAGGACCGGGAGACCAGTAAATGATGTCTCCAACTTCATAAGTTTTGGTTCGCTCTCCCTCCCCCGAAATCGCTCTCGGCAGGCGGGCAAACTTTTCTCTTCCAAACAAATCGTTCATCGTCAGCGTTAACGGCAGCAGGGAAATAAAATCTTGTGCGGTTGGGTTGTCGATTAACGTGGCTGTAACGACTTTGTCTCCGACTTTGATGTTGATCTTCATACTGTTTGCCTGCTGGGTTGATATTTCAGTTGGCATCTTCGATGAGGCACTGCTAGGCATACTGTTATCGGCACGGCAGGCTGAGTAGCTTAGGGACATTACCAGGGCTAGGACCAAAATCAGCACTCTCTTCTGGTAATTGTTTCCCTTAATGGTAAGCCATTTCAAAAGCATTAAAACTTTCCTTCGTACTGCTCGTCACTGACCTGTTCCATCCAATCCACGGGTTTACCGTCGAGCCATTCCTGAATGGCGATGTGCGTCATTGCTGTGGTTGTCCTAGCGCCATGCCAATGCTTCTCACCCGGCTCAAAACAGAAATGCAATCGTACTTTCAAAAACGACGGTTTCTTCAATAATTCTTCGGTTTTTATCCCAATCTCACGTTACTTTAAATGTTCAGTAAAAAATGATGTGAGTTTATCAAAGGGAATTAACTCAACTCTGTCATACAAATCAACGTGTCCTGCTTTCGGAACGATATACAATTCTTTGGGTTCGGCTGCACGTTTGTAGGCATCCTCACTAAACTCTCTTGAGTGAGCCTTATCACCTGTGATGAAAAGCATAGGACGAGGGGAAATCGTTTCTATGTCATTAAACGGGTAAAAATTCATAAACTTAACGTTACTGCTTAACGTCGGGTGCGTTGTGAGTTCCGGCGACCCTCCTTTTGGAGTGTATTCACCTCGCGGAGTGCGATAGAAATCATAAAACTCACGCTGGATGGGGTCTGTGTTTTCATCTAACTTATGTACAGTCCCACTGGTGTATTTAGTTTCACCATCGGTAAACTCTACATAACGTTGCTTCACAGCCTCCTCCTGGATTTTCTTTCTCTGCTCAAGGGTCAGCGAATGGTTAAGTGCATTTCGGTTGGCTGCTCCCATATCGTACATGCTGACAGTTGCGATAGCTTTCATTCGTGGATCAATCTTAGCGGCACTGATAACAAAGCTTCCGCTACCACAAATTCCAATTATTCCGATTCGGTTTCTGTCAACAAATGGACGGGTGCCAAGAAAGTCAACTGCTGCACTGAAATCTTCAGCATAAATATCAGGTGCAACAGCATTGCGTGGTTTGCCCTCACTCTCACCCCAAAAAGACAAGTCAAGAGATAAAGTCACAAACCCTCGTTCAGCCATATTCGCAGCATACACATTGGCACTTTGTTCTTTTACCGCTCCCATAGGATGCCCAACAATGATCGCCGAATGTTTTTTACTTTGATCTAAATTCTTGGGAATAAATAGATGTCCCGCAACATTCATTTTGTATTGGTTTTTAAAAGTCACCTTATACATCGTAACGTTGTCGCTTACCTTAAAAGTTGTATATCCCTTTGGTGTTATTTGTTCCATTTCTGCTATTTGTTTTGATTGTCCTTTTTGTTCTGTTTGTGTGTAAGCCTGCCCGCTTATCATAAAAGTCATCATCGCTAAAATGCATATAGATTTCATCTTCATTTTATTTACTTCTTGATCTGTACTTATTGCTTACTTTTGTGAATATAAGCATTAGCAGCAATGCTGCTAAAAGTTTTAGAAAGTTCTACTAGTAAAAACGCTTTTCCCAAATCTTTATACCGTATGAGTTCAATTATGCGGGCGTGAGAACGGATAGCGTGAGGACGTTTGTCGAAAAAAACCGGACAATTCTCTAAAAATCCGCCGCGCAACGTGCTCTTGAGAAACAGAGCGTTTAAGATAAATTTATGAACCAAAAAGAAGCAGAACTTGAAAAGCGAAAGATGCAGATCAATCGGGAAGAGCTGATCGAAAGAATGATTCGTCTCGCTCCCGAAAACAGCCTATTGGAAGTGTTTCCGGGCATTTTCATATATCAATCGTCGAAACCGACCGAGAGCCAGATATCCGTATTAAAGCCCGCCTTCTGCGTCATCGCGCAGGGCAGCAAGGATGTGCTTTTGAACGATGAATTATTTCACTACGACTCCGGTCATTACTTAATCTCGACGCTCGATCTGCCGATTATGAGTAATGTCGTTGAAGCGTCCGAGGAAAAACCTTATTTGAATCTTCGGATAGACCTCGATCCGGCGCTTGTGGCTGCGGTGATGATTGAATCCGGCATCGAAACTAAAAAAAGCGGCGCTAGAGTCAAGGCGATGGATGTCAGCCCGGTTGATGCCGATTTGCTGGAAGCGGTCGTCAAATTGGTGAAACTATTTGACACGCCGGACGAAATGAAGTTTCTCGCGCCGTTCATCATCCGCGAGATCATCTATCGGCTTTTAAAAGGAAAACAAGGCGCACGGCTCAGCCAGCTTATCACTACGGAAGGCGACGCGCAGCGCATCTCTAGGGTCGTCAGGCAAATCCGCGAGAACATTGATCAGCCGCTGAAGATCGAAGATACAGCCCGCTCACTCGGCATGAGCGTGTCAGGCTTTCACTCTCATTTCAAGTCTGTTACGGCAATGAGTCCCTTGCAGTTCCAGAAACAAATACGGCTTCAGGAAGCACGCCGTCTGATGCTCGGCGAAAACATGGACGTAGCGATCGCCAGCTTTCGCGTCGGTTACGATGACCCGTCTTATTTCAGCCGGGAATATAAAAAACTATTTGGTATTCCCCCGCATCGTGACATCGCCAAGCTGCGTAGCAATTTAGGGCAATAAGAATTGGACAGGTTTATTGGGAGCATCCCTTTAGGTGCAAAAAGAGGGTGAAACGCCGATTTTATTCGTGAGTGTTTATCGTGAAGGACAAGGGGACTGAACATCAACACAGGAATTCTGGAAAATTAAAAGTGTTCAATCTCTAGTACAAGACTAATGACCCCAGAAGATAAAAAACAGTTAGATGCTCACGTAAAAGCTATCGCCAAGATTCTGTATAAAAACACGCCACCTGAAAAAATCCAAACTTTCGGAAGTCCCTTACTCTTACAAATCCCAACAATGGGTCATAAGTTTGCATTTAAGTTCTGACTGGATTAATTAGTAAATATATACTAATAAGTATCTGCTTGTAGTCTTCTTGTGTTTGGTCAAAACAGAGAAGTAAAAACGTAAAACCTATATAGGATAGACTTTTCAGCTTCGATTTCCATTATATGCAGAATTCTCGGCTCAATGCCTCAAGCGACATCAATTAGTCACGACAACACTAATGTGCTATTAATGACCGAGAATTAGTCACTGTACAGATGATGTCAAATTTCTCTATTATGTAGCGACAGCTATTTTGTCATTAGGAAGAATATTGGGTTGAGTATCTTAGGTTTTTAAAAGCTTTGCTACACAGGCATTTTTCGACGGCAACAATTTGTCATGATGACAGATAATTAACCACTGTACAACATCCTCTAACTCATTTTTAATCGCGTCATTTCAAACAACTGCTGGGCATTTCTTCCCAAAAAACCATCAAACAGCACTTGCTGACCTGGTTCGACTTCCACCATATAGCGTTGGGCAATTTCATAATAAGCATAAGTCCAGGGAATTTGAATTTCTGCATCTGTGATATCTTCTGATACCGTAACAATTTCAGTAACTGCTTGAGTTGCCGTTTGCCGCAAACCACAAGCAACATCCCCTTCAATCTCAGCTTTCATTGGGACACCCAAGTTAGCTAAACCACGAGCTGTAGTCTCAATATCCGGGTAGTCTGGAGTGTTCTGGCGGTTAACATAGCCTGTAAAGTGGTTGACTGCGTAACCATGCAGCAATACCCAAGCTCCATACTGAGTGACCTTATTGACTTCTTCCACTACAGAACGGTGGGGAGGTTGCCAGGGGCAAGTAAAGATTCTATGCAATTCCTTGACAAGACGTTTAGTATCAGCCTCAAATGTCTCAAAAATTGCTGAAAAGTTGAATAAATTAACGCCTGAGACAGTTTGATGAATCAGTTGAACAGTCTTTTCTGGCAATTCATCCACAATCAACTCACTGATAAACAACTTAGGCAAGTCAAATTCCTCTTGCTGAGGATGGCGATAATGACGCGCGTAAAGATGACTTTCTGGAAAAGAATACTCACCCGCCGCTTCGTAACCCAAAGCCTCAGCAAGTTGTCCTAGGTAGTCAATACCCAAGTTAACCTGACCCTGTGGACTGTCCACCACCATCCGTAAAGACCGAAAGGCAATGTGGTCATTGGCGACAGTCCCACCCGCATTAGTTATCATTTGCTGGTAGGTGCGGGCGTAACTTACCCTGGTACTGTAGTCGTGCCAAAGCAATTCCCAAAGATGACGGGCAATTTCGGGGTTCATGGTGTTTGTAGCGATGGGTATCAGATTTATCTCTCCGTGGGGGTTTGGGGGAGGTATAAGACCCACGCCATAATCTACGATTTGGCGTGGGATACATGGACTCCCCCAAGTTAACTTTAGGGACTCGATGTCCCTAAAGTTAACATTTATCTTCTGGTATTCTACGAGTAAACGTCCTAAAATAGACGAATGTTGACACTTACCTACCGTTACCGAATCTATCCCGACGCGACTCAAGAACAACTGTTTGTTGAGTGGATAGAAATCTGTCGTAGCGCCTACAATTATGCGTTGCGAGAGATAAAAGATTGGTGCGATAGTCGAAAGTGTCTCATTGATAGATGCTCTCTGGAAAAAGAGTACATCATCCCTGCTGACTTGAAATTCCCAAGCGAAATTCAGCAACTTAACAACTTGCCAAAAGCTAAAAAAGAGTTCCCGCGCGTTGGGTGAAGTTCCTTCTCAGGTACTCCAGCAATCCGTTAAACAGTTGCATAGAGGTTGGGAATACTTTCAAAAACGCGGATTTGGCTTTCCTCGGTTCAAGAAGTATGGACAGTTCAAGTCGTTGCTGTTTCCTCAGTTTAAGGAAAACCCAGTAACGAATTTGCATCTCAAGCTACCCAAGATTGGAGCAATTCCAATTAACTTGCATCGACCCATCCCTAGCGGTTTTACGGTAAAGCAGGTAAGAATCTTGAGGAAAGCTTCCTTGTGGTATGCATCTATCAGTATTGCTTGTGATGTCAATATTCCCGATCCAATACCGCATGGACATCCCATCGGGGTTGACGTTGGTTTGGAGAAGTTTTTGGCAACCAGTGATGGTGTTCTCGTAAAACCGCCCAAGTTTTTTAAACAACTGCAAAGCCAGATGAGATTGCTGCAACGCAGGCTGTCTAGAAAAAAGAAGCGGTCTAAGAATTACGAAAAAGCCAGAATCAAGGTAGCCAGACTTCATCACAAAATTGACAACGCCAGGAAGGATTTTCACTTCAAAGTGGCCCATGCTCTTTGTGATGCTGGTGATATGGTCTTCATGGAAGATTTGGATTACCGCACCAGCGCTAAAGGGATGTTTGGAAAACACATGCGCCACGGCTGCATTTGGTCAATTTAGAACCATCGTTAAGCATGTGTGTTGGAACAGAGGTAAATTCTTCAGTGAAGTCGATGCTAGGGGGACTTCTCAGCAGTGTCCTGAATGTGGTGAAGAAGTCAAAAAAGACTTGTCTGTCAGAGTTCATGATTGTCCTCATTGTGGATACAAAACAGACAGGGACATAGCAGCAGGTCAAAATATCAGAAACCGAGGAATTAAGTTAATTAGTACGGTGGGACACACCGGAACGGAAACAGCCTGTGCAGACGATCTACCGGGGATTGATGAAAGTCAATCTAGGCAAGTGTCGAAATCCCGAAAGGGAGCAACCAGGAAACCAAAGAAGTGATTCAATGGATACGCCCCCGCTATAATCTTTGATTTAGCGGGGGAGGATGTCACGATAACCTCACGCAAAGATCCAAAGTCGCAAAGAGTTTCTGAGCGCCTTTGCGTCTGGTGCGCGGAATTTTATTTATAGCGGTTCTTAATTGAGTGCAATATATCAACAAATAAGAACCACAGATGGACACAGATGGACACAGATAAATAATTAGGCGTTGCTGATTTCAAGTATGAATCTAAGTGTAGAGACGTACCATGGTACGTCTCTACAAGGGTTTGGAATCACACGACATCTTTTTCATACATCGATTCAGCAACGCCAATAATTACTTCATCCAAACGAGAAGCACTATATATATCCCTCTTCAATCACTGAATTTCTGCTAAAACTTCAAAAAGGATCTGGACAGATGTTTGAATTTGGTGGCTATCAATAACCAGAGGCGGACAGAAGCGAATTGCTGCTTTTCCGCAACCAAGCAACAATAAACCGCGTAAGAAAGCTTCTTGGAGAATGCGATCGCGCAACTTGGAATCAAACTTACCCTCGTCGTCTAACAAATCCACCGCTACCATCAAACCCTTTCCTCGTGGCGGCGAAATTTGCGGAAATTGCTGCGACAGACGATGCAAACCTGCTTGCAGTAATTCTCCCATCTGGGTGGCGTTTGCCATCAAACTACTTTCCAACAGTTTCAAGGTAGCAATAGCCGCAGCACAAGCAACCGGATTACCACCAAAGGTGGTTGCATGGGAACCCGGTTGCCATGTCATAATTTCCGGACGAGCGAGAATGGCTCCCAAAGGTAGACCACTGGCAATACCTTTAGCTGTGGTAATGATATCGGGCATCACACCCCAATGTTCAATGGCAAACAAGCGACCTGTGCGTCCCATCCCAGATTGCACTTCATCAACTATCATCAGGATGCCAAAGCGATCGCATATTTCCCGCAGCCGCTGCAAAAACCCATCCTCTGGCACAATATAACCACCTTCTCCTTGTATCGCTTCGACAACGATCGCTGCAACCTCTTTAGGCGGTAGCATTGTGGGAAATAATTGTTTTTCCAAGTAATCTAGGCTAGCGTGAGTCCCGTAGGGAATGTGCGTTACACCTGGAAGCAGAGGACCAAAGTTTGCTCGCTGTACTGTTTTGGAAGCCGTAAGGGACATCGCGCCATAAGTGCGTCCGTGGAATGCTCCCAAAAAGGCAACTATCAGGGAACGCCCAGTATAATACCGAGCAAGTTTGATTGCTCCTTCGTTAGACTCTGTTCCAGAATTGCTAAAAAACACCCTTGCACCATTGGGAAAGGGGGCGCGGACAGCTAATTTCTCCGCCAGTTCCACCATTGGTTCATAGTAAAAATCAGTCCCCGACATATGCAGCAGCATTGCAGCTTGCTCTTGAATAGCTTGCACAACTTCCGGGTGCGCGTGTCCAGTGGCGGTAACGGCAATTCCTGCAGTCATATCTAAAAATACATTACCGTCCACGTCTTCCACCATACACCCCTCACCGCGAGCGACAACTAACGGGTAATCACGGGTGTAGGAAGGAGAAGTGACAGCGCGATCGCGTTCTACAATAGCTTTGGCACGAGGACCGGGTAAAGATGTAACTATGTGAGGCGATCGCGGTAAACCTATATCAATAGGGATACTTAACATAGTTGTATTAGATTTTTTAAGATTATTTCTGATTAAACGGTGAGAGGCGATAGTTTACAGTAGCAATTGATTCTATTTCGGTTGATTCTATGTTGACCCATCCGCAGTCCAAATGTTTTCAAAATACTTACGTGCGTATGTGACTGCAACTGGAAGAGGTCGTTTTTGTCGGTGATGCCAACGTGCTTGCAACTGGGGTAACAAGTCATGAAAAACACGCTCAAATAGCTCTGCCGGAAAGCCGAGAAACCGCTGTGACAATGCTTGTTGCGATACGAGTACTGCTTTTCCCCAAAGTAACTCCTGTTGCTCTAACATCCGAGTCAACTCTTGCACCGATGGTACTTGTCGCCAAATTAATGTCAACACCGCAGCAACCATTAATGTCAGGTTGAGAATTCGCGATCGCCCTTTGGGCGGGCACTACGTGCCATCGCAACCCCAAACTTCGGTAATACGCACTTTGAGCGTAGATAGCTGGACTCAACAAGTCCTGTAGATGCGATCTGTTTCGCTTCATTATCCGCTTGCGGTGAGGAGCGACGGCGCACATGATCGGGATTTCTCGGCTTTTTGGTAGGCATTTCGGTCAGTTACTTACTGACTTTCAGTTTCTCAGCTTTTGGATGGGTATTACGATCGCCTGCTGTTTGACTATTGACAGACTGCAAAAATCCTTAACTTGTTACGAATCAGGGTAAAGATCTTTATCCATCTGTTTTTTTCCAGCAGAAAGCTTTGACAATTCTTGCTAGCAAAGGATCTTAGCCCTCTGTTTTTGCCCCACTTTTATCTTTGTTCAGTGTCCCAAAGTTTAGTGAGTGTTTCTTCTCCCACTTCTTTGGAGTTTTCAAATCCCACACTAAACCGAGCCAATTCAAACATTTCAAAACGTACCAGGCTACATCAATTTCCCACCATACAAATCCGTGCCGTGCAGAACTGGGGTCGTAATGATGGTTATTGTGAAATCCCTCACCTAGGGACACCAAACCTAAGACCCAAAGGTTACGGCTGTCATCTGTAGTCTCGAAGCGTCGGTATCCGTTAGGGCAATGGCAAGCTGACTGAATCAAATGAGTCGTATGCAAAATCATCACGTTGCTAACGCAAAATCCCCACACAAATCCTTCCCATCCGAAGAAGAAAAACATAGCAGCACCAAAAACTAGCCATGGCAGGATAAACCACCGATCTAACCATACGAGTTCTGGAAACTTGGCGAAATCTGGAATTTGGTCGTAATCGGTCTTCGCAAAGCGTTTATTAAAGAACCAACCACTGTGAGAGTAAATTAACCCTTGATAACGTGGCGAATGAAGGTCATCGGGTGTATCCGAGTAGCGGTGATGAAGACGATGTGTCTGCGCCCACCACAGAGGACCACGCTCGGCACACAGGCTGCCATGAAGAGCTAGGAGGAACTGCATCCAACGCGACGTTTTGAAAGACCGATGAGAAAAGTAACGATGGTATCCTGCCACAACTCCGAATTGACGAACAAAGTAGCTGATCAAACAAAGCAATACCCAGAACAAATTGAATTCTAACCAGAAGACACACAACGCTAATAGGTGAGTGGCAACGTACAAAATATGGAGGTGAGTTATCGGTAATATATTTTTATAATTCATAATTACTTGGTATTAGTGGTAAATGTTGCATTCGTTCATATAGTCTATACCTTTAGCTGTGGTAATGATATCGGGCATCACACCCCAATGTTCAATGGCAAACAGGCGTCCCGTGCGCCCCATGCCAGATTGCACTTCATCAACTATCATCAGGATGCCAAAGCGATCGCATATTTCCCGAATGCGCTGCAAAAACCCATCTTCTGGTACAATATAACCACCTTCTCCTTGTATCGCTTCGACAACGATCGCTGCCACCTCTTTAGGCGGTAGCATTGTGGGAAATAATTGTTTTTCCAGGTAATCTAGGCTAGCGTGAGTCCCGTAGGGAATGTGCGTTACACCTGGAAGCAGAGGACCAAAGTTTGCTCGCTGTACTGTTTTGGAAGCCGTAAGGGACATCGCGCCATAAGTGCGTCCGTGGAATGCTCCCAAAAAGGCAACTATCAGGGAACGCCCAGTATAATACCGAGCAAGTTTAATTGCTCCTTCGTTAGATTCTGTTCCAGAATTGCTAAAAAACACCCTTGCAGGAAAAGAAGTTTTTCCGCTTCCCTCCCCTTCTAAAGGAGGGCTAGGGAGAGGTGGAAAGGGGGCGCGGATAGCTAATTTCTCCGCCAGTTCCACCATTGGTTCATAATAAAAATCAGTCCCCGACATATGCAGCAGCATTGCAGCTTGCTCTTGAATAGCTTGCACAACTTCCGGGTGCGCGTGTCCAGTGGCGGTAACAGCAATTCCTGCAGTCATATCTAAAAATACATTACCGTCCACATCTTCCACCATACACCCCTCACCGCGAGCGACAACTAACGGGTAGTCACGGGTATAGGAAGGAGAAGTGACAGCGCGATCGCGTTCTACAATAGCTTTGGCACGAGGACCGGGTAAAGAAGTGACTATGTGAGGCGATCGTGGTAAAGCTATATCAATAGGGATACTTAACATAGTTGTATTAGATTTTTTAAGATTATTTCTGATTAAACGGTGAGAAGCGATCGCTTGCAGTAGCTTTTGATTCTATTTCGGTTGATTCTATAGCCGTTCTCACTCTTTATGAAATACAGTGTGGCAAGATGGAGGCTGATTTGCTTGAAGCTATGCCATAAAGCCGATGTTAGATTTTAATCAAAACGGCATCACGGAAGAAACACTTCACTGCATCCTCCCTAAAAAACACTGACCTTTCAATTGCTCGGATGACTTTATGTAACAATTTGACCAACTTTCCCCCTGATAGTTACCTGATATGTCATCCTAGTAATGTGAGAATTTATTCGGTAACTGTGTTTGTTTTTTTTATTGATCGGCTTTTTCCTTTTGGTATTGAAAGACTTCTCTCCGAAATCTAAATCTCTACACACTTATGATTTTGGAGACAATTTATGTCACTTTATGTAGGCAACCTCTCTTATGAAGTTACAGAAGAAGGTCTGAATTCTGTGTTTGCAGAATATGGTTCTGTCAAGCGGGTTCAGGTTCCAACTGACCGTGAAACAGGTAAACCGCGCGGTTTTGCTTTTGTGGAAATGGGTACAGAAGCTGAAGAATCAGCAGCCATTGAAGCTCTTGATGGTGCTGAATGGATGGGTCGTGATCTCAAAGTCAATAAGGCTAAGCCCAAGGAAAACAGAAGTTCGTTTGGTGGTAACCAAAGCAACAACAGCTTCCGTAACCGCTACTAACCGTAGTAGATTTACCTGCATCAAAGAGGCAAAAAGTAGTCGGAGCATTCTGTTGCTTTTTGTTCGTAACCCCCGATAGCAAAGTCGAGGGCTTTCTTAGAGTATGAATCGTCCTTTTCCAAAACATCTGCTCAAGGAATAGCTGGGATGTTTTGGTCGTATAGGTCGATGAAAAATCTTTTGATCAGTTTGATAAATGTACCGGTGCCTAGAAGGCAGAATCAACGAGAGCAAACCATATAAAAGGAGTAGGGCAACTTATGACAAAGCAGGAATCATCGGCAAATGAAGGGCAGTATATTCACCAGTCCGGCGCAGAGGCGCTCGAGACGGCTCAGGCTAAGCAAGCCGGAGCCGAGTTCAAGTGGCATCTCGGTCGAGTTACTCGTTTGGGGAACTTCGAGATTGCTGGGGGCAGAGAAGTGACGATTATCTGGGAGGAGGGAGGCGTTAGTTCACAGCAAGGTGACATCACCGACGAGCAGTGGGAAATTTTTAAGCTAGCGTTTTTGACTACTGGGCGGCTCGCTGTACTGAGCGATCAGGACGGGGAAGACTGGATGCGCGACTACCGCTGTCTGGAGGCAGTGCGCTAAGGATTCTACAGCAGACTTCCACCTAACTGTAGCGCCTCGAAAACATAATTACTCCGGCGCAAAATACACCAAAAGCCTTTCCAGCTTATCCTGGAAGGGCTTTTATGAACTACCCCGACCTGCTACGCGGAGGTCGGGGTTTCTGCATCCCCGACAGCAGGTTGAGATTTTAGACGCTTCTTCTGGGCTAGTTGCTTCATTCCTCCGCAACTCTTGCGAGTCTTGGGTAGTGAAGTAGAGCTAGACCCATCACCGTCTGCGAGGTTCGTTCCAAACCCCGGCAGCGTTACGCCACTTGCTCCACTTGGGGGAACCCCAAGACCGCAGTGGCTTCCTTTAACCCAGTAAAGACAAACTTCAGCAGAAGCAATATCCCTATCTTGTTGGTAGCCACACTCATAGCATTGATGAATGCGTTCATCTAGTGTTTTGGAATGTTGATTGCCACATTTAGGACAAGTTTGAGAAGGTTTAACTTTTTTGGTAGGGACTTCAATGAATTGCCCACCACCTTCTTCTACCTTGTACTTAATTGCGGATTTGAGCATCCCAAAGCCAACATCTAGGATGGACTTATTCAGACCTGCCTTCTGCTTCTTTCTCTTACCTTTCTTGACTTTACCGAAAAATGGGGTTTAAAGCCCCGCCGTTTAGTGGCGGCTTTTTATTAACT